>JBEBJW010000796.1:0-4126 GCA_040079715.1 Myxococcota bacterium
GGGTTACGGGGACCGGCGGAGGGCAGGATGACGGCGTACACCCGAGCGGACCTCGATCGCCTGGCGGCGAGCGGTCGGACGGTCGAGCTGGTCGACGTGCGGTCCCCGTCGGAGTTCGCCGCGGGCTCGGTCCCCGGCGCGCGGTCGATCCCGGCGGACGCGGTGGTGGAGGCGCTCGCGACGCTGGCCCGCGACCGGGTGGTGGTCGCGGTGTGCAACCACGGCGGCTCGCGGTCGCAGGGGGCGGCGGCGGCCCTCCGCGCGGCCGGGTTCGCCGACGCCGGCCACCTCGTGGGTGGGGTCCACGGATGGGTGGCGTGAGCGGGGCGCTCGACTGCCGGGCCTGCGGCGCCTGTTGCTGCAACCCGCCGGCGAACGAGGCCGCCGGCTACCGGTGGTACGTCGAGATCGACGACCCCCGATCGGCGCTGCTCCACAAGGCGGACCTCGCGCGGTGGGTGGTCCGCGACGACGACGGCGTCCCCCACGTCCGCCTCGACCCGTCCGGGCGATGCGCTGCGCTGATCGGCCGCCTCGGACGCCAGGTCACCTGCCGGATCTACGCCCACCGCCCGGCGGGGTGCCGCAAGGTCACCGCGGGCGACTCGGAGTGCCTCGCCGCCCGGGCCGCCCGCGGGATCGATTGAGCCTGCGGACCGGACAGAGCGAGCACCGCGCGTCGCAGGCTCGCTCGACCGCGTTCACTGGACGGGGGCGCCCGCCGGCTGACTGGCGTCCTCGATGCCAGCCCACATCCCGTTGTCGTACTCGCCCGAGAACGTCGCGGTGAAGTCCGACGCCCCGTCGCAGGCGGTGGTCACGGTCAGCACGCAGTCGTCGTCGGCGCACTCGCGGTTGTCGGGCAGGTTCACCGCGCCGACCCCGGTGAGGTACGAGATGCTCGGCATCTGCGAGTAGCCCACGCCCGTCTGCGCCGACTTCCACCGGTCGCTCTCGGTGTACGCGAGGGTGGAGGTCGAGGTGTAGTCGGTCGTGCCCTTCGCGAGCCCGTTCTCGGTCTTGGTCAGGGTGATCGTCTGGTCGACGGTGGTGTCGGTGACGACCGCGAAGTCGTACCCGTCGACGTGGGTCTCGGAGTAGTCGCCGACGGTCGACCGGGTCCAGGTCACGGTGAGCTGGTCCTTGGTCTGGGTGCCGGGGAACACCTCGTCGCCGATCACGACGAACACCTGGTTCCCCTTGCCGTTCAGCACCTGGAGGAAGTACGCCTCGTCCGACAGCGTCAGGTTGTCGACGATCGTCCAGTCTCCGCCGGTGGCCGCGTCCGGCACCTCGGCGTCGTCGAAGTTCTCGTTGGACACGACGGGGTCGCAGGCCGACACGTCGAGCGACGGCGCGTCGACGAACCACACCCCCTCCCACTGGGGCGTGAAGAACATACAGCCGGGCAACCCCACCAGGAACACCGGAGCGAACTTGCGCATCGCGAGCCTCCACCGTCGATTCCGACGACTTGGACGTAGTCGGGTGGAGGCTGCGGCGCGCGTATCAGGATGTTACTCGGGCCGCCGACCGACGACCGGCCCACCGCCGGCGCAGCTTGTCCAGGTCCACCCACAGGACCGACGCGAAGCCGAGGCCGACCGCCAGCGCCAGGTCGCCGGGGTGGAGTGGCGCGAAGTGGAACACCGTCCGCCCCCACGGGACCGACACCGCCAGCGTGAGGAACAGGGCGGTCCCCGCGACCACCCACCCGAGCGACCGGTTGCGCTCGGCGAACATCCCGATCGCGGTGCGCGACCACGACCGGTTCACGAGGATGATCGCCAAGAAACTAGCCACCAACGTCACGAAGGACAGGGCCCGCGCGGCGTCCGGGCCGTGGCCGCCCCGGGCGAGCCCCACCACGACGAGGCACGCGACGAGCGACGAGAGCCCTTGGAGCGTCGCCGCGACGAGCATCCGGCGGTCGAACAGCCGGGCCCGTGGATCGCGCGGCGGGCGGGTCATCACGTCGCCCTCGGGTCCCTCCCCTTCGAACACCAGGGTGCACGACGGATCGATGATCAGCTCGAGGAACACGATGTGGACCGGGAACAGGATCATCGGCCAGTCCGACAGGAACACCGGCAGGATCGACAGCCCGGCGATCGGCACGTGGACGGCGAGGGTGAACGACACCGCCTTGCGGACGTTGTCGTAGATCCGGCGACCGAGCCGGATCGCGGCCACGATCGACGAGAAGTCGTCGTCGAGCAGCACGAGCGACGCCGCCTCCCGCGCGACATCGGTGCCCCGGCCCCCCATCGCGATCCCGATCTGGGCCGCCTTCAGCGCAGGCGCGTCGTTCACCCCGTCGCCCGTCATCGCCACCACCGCGCCGTTCGCGGCGAACGCCGTCACGATCCGGAGCTTCTGCTCGGGGACCACCCGGGCGAACACGCTGGTGGTGGCGGCCCGGACCGCGAGCGCTTCGTCGCTCATCGCCGCCAGCTCGGGGCCGGTGACCACGCGCTCCGGGTCCGAGATCCCCGCCTGGCGCGCGATGCTGCTCGCGGTGCCGGCGGCGTCGCCGGTGATCATCACGACCCGGATCCCGGCGGTCCGGCACTCGGCCACGGCGGCGGGGACCTTCTCGCGCAGCGGGTCCTCGAACCCGACCAGCCCGACGAACTCGAGCTGCAGGTCGGCCTGGGACGCCGGGAGGTCCGGGATCGCCGCCTGCCCCCGCGCCACGCCCAACACCCGCAGGCCGGCGTCGGTCATCCGGGCGAGCGCCTCGGCCCAGGTCGCCGGATCGACCCGGCACAGCCGGCCGATCGCCTCGGGCGCGCCCTTCGACGCGACGCCGCCGTCGGGGCGCACCAGCGTCATCGCGAGCAGCTCCGGTCCGAGCGGATACTCCCGCACCGGCGGACCACCGGCCGTCTCGGTTCGCCCGAGCGCCGCCTGGAGCGCGCGCTCCATCGGGTCGAACGGCTCGTCCCGGCTCGCCCGGACGGCGACCTCCAGCACCGCGACCGACGCCGGATCGGTCGGCGGACGAGTCGCGCCCTGGGTCCAGATCTGCCGGACCGTCATCCGGTTCTCGGTCAGCGTACCGGTCTTGTCCACGCACAGCACCGTCGTCGCGCCCAGCGCCTCGATCGCCGGCATCCGACGGGTGAGGACCCGGCTCCGCGAGATCCGCCACGCCCCCAGCGCGAGGAAGATCGTCAGGATGACCGGGAACTCCTCGGGCAGGATCGCCATCGCCATCGCGATCCCGGCGAGCAAGCCCTCCTTCCAGACCTGAACGCTCCCCCCGCGCGACGCGGCGTAGCCGACGACCACGACCACGCACGCCGCGAAGCCGACGGTGGCGAGCACCTTCACCAGCCGCCCGGTCTCGCGCTGCAGCGCGGTCCCGTCCGGTCGGATCTGGGAGAGGGCCGCGCCGATCCGCCCGATCTCGGTGTTCGCTCCGGTCCGCACCACCTCGGCCACCCCGTGCCCCGACGTCACGAACGTGCCGGAGAACACGGACGGGC
This sequence comes from Myxococcota bacterium, assembly GCA_040079715.1. Classification (GTDB taxonomy): domain Bacteria; phylum Myxococcota_A; class UBA796; order UBA796; genus JACKER01. The sequence continues at coordinate 3,492 of JBEBJW010000796.1, forward strand.
GGTCGTCGCCCCCGGGAGCCTCCGCTTCCGCGCTCGCCTGGCCTACCGCCACGTCGCTGGCGACCTTCCGCACCGGGACCGACTCTCCCGTCAGGAGGGACTCGTCGACCGACAGGTGGGCGGACCGGACCAGCAACCCGTCCGCGCCGACGCGGTCGCCTTCGGACAGCACGAGCAGGTCGCCCGGGACCACCTCCCGCCCCGGGATGGTCCGGGTGGCCCCGTCGCGGATCACCCGGGCCTGCGGGCTCGACAGGTCGCGGAGCGCGTCGAGGGCCCGCTCGGTGCGCCGCTCCTGCACGACCGTGATCCCCATCACCACGAACACGAAGAACAGCAGCAGCGCCGCGTCGGCCGGTTCGCCGAGCACGAGGTACAGCGCGCCCGCCGCCACCAGCATCACGAACATCGGCTCGCGGACGACCTCCCACACCGTGTGCCAGATCTTCCGCTTCTCGGCCTGCGGCAGGTCGTTCGGCCCGTGCTCCGCCAACCGCGCCGCGGCCACCTCGACCGTCAGTCCCGCCAGCCCCTCGGCGGGGCGCCCTCCGTCGGGGAGGCCCGCGCTGATCCCTTCGCCCGGAACCGGCTCTGCCACCTGCACGCTCCCGCGCCCGAGGCGCCAGGCCCCACGT
>JBEBJW010000797.1:0-4119 GCA_040079715.1 Myxococcota bacterium
CCCTGGGGAGGGCCAGGGTGGGGTGAACACAATTCAGCTTCGCCCGACGAAGTCCGGGGCGAAGGTGAATTCAGCGGACCACCGCGCAGCGCGGCATCCCGCCGGCGTAGGCGCCGAGGCACGCGTCCACCAGCTCGCCCACCGTCGCCGTCCCGAGCGACAGCACGAGCTGCTGGAAGTGGTCCAGGTCGTGGGGCGCGTCCGCGATCGCGTACACGGGCCGATCCCGGTCGGGGGACGGGCTGACCGACAGCGCGAACACCCCGGCGTCGGACCGGATCAGCAGGTCCACGTGGTCGCCCGCCTCGAACAGCGCCGACGCCGCAGCGTCGCCCGCGACCGCCGTGGGTGGGCGGAAGAACCCGCACGGCGCCGACGGCGCGCGGCCGCACTGGACCAGGAGCTCGGCGGGGACCAGCAGCAGGCGCGGGTGCGCTCCGGCGTCGAACCGCGGCAGCGCGATCCCCTGGACCCACCGCTCGACGGTGAGCCCCTTGCGCAGGACGTCGGCCTCGAACGGCAGCCACGCGGCGAGGGCGAGGGCGAGCCACGGCCCGGCCAGCCACCACCCGCCGCGGGCCCGCCAGCTGACCCACGCGGCCACGAGGGCCCAGACCGCGACCCCGGCCACGCGGACCCCGAGCTGGAGCTGGTGCGCGCCGTGCATCGCCTGGAGCGGGCCGCCCAGCACCCACAGCTTCGCGGCGACCAGATCGAGCGCCGCGATCAGGCACCCGATCGCGGCCAGCCCGGACCCCAGCGCCCCGCTCCGCGACGACGGCTCGCCCCAGCGGCTCACCGCGCGCGCCACCGCGGCCGCGCCGAGGGTGAGCGCGGCGCCGAGCAGGCCTGCGACGGCCCAGTCGACCCCGAGCCGCCACAGCGGGTCGCTCGGATCCGTGTCGGCACGGGACAGGTCGCGCGCCGCGCTGGCCCCCGCGAACGCGAGGACCCCGGCGGCCCACACCGCCGACGGCCACGGCAGCGAGAGCCAGGTCGAGACCCACCTCGCGCCGGACCGCCGCGCGAGGCCCCACCCGATGCCCACCACCGGCCCCAGCAGGGCGAGGATCGGGAGGATCGCCGTCGCGAGGCACAACAGGCCGTCGAATCGGAACATCAGCGGGGCCTCCCGTGCTCGGATACCGCCAGCGGGATCCCGGCGATCGTTAAAGGCGACCCGCCCGCGCGAATTCATCTTCGCCCAGGGAGGGAAACCGCGCGATCACCGGAGCGTCACGTCCCACTCCAGCGCGTGGGCGGCGAGCAGCGCGTCGACCTCGGCCCGGTCGGCGGGGGGCAGCGCGTCGACGTCGACCGGCAGCCCGTCGTCGACGCCGTCCCGCACGTCGTACACGACCGACACGCCGACCGTCGCGAGCTCGATCACCTTGAACGACGCGTCCCGGCTGGCCCGGACGTCCGACGCGTACGGCCCCGGCCCGTTCGGCGCGAACTGCTCGGTGAACAGCGCGGTCCGCGGCCACTGTGCGTCCGGGTCGGCGAGCAGCGGCCCGAGGTCGAGGCCGTCGAGCGGGACGTCGATCGCGGACAGCGGCACCCCCGCGAGCGCGGCGACGGTCGGGAACAGGTCGACCGCGTGGACCAGGGCGGACGTCGCGGCTCCGGGCGCGCCGACGGTCGGGCCGGCGACGATCAGCGGGACGTGGACGCCGCCCTCGAACGGGGTCCCCTTGGCCTGGCTCGGGACCAGCGGCGGCAGCACCCCGAACTCCGGGGTGCCGTTGTCGCCGAGGAACACGACGGTCGTGTCGTCCGGATCGATCGCGGCGAGCACCCGCCCGAGCTCGGTGTCCATCGCCTCGATCAGCGCCGCGTACCGCACCGCCTTCGGCGCGAGCGGGGAGACCGCCCCCAGCGTCGGGCACAGCGCGGCCGGCGGCGGGTCGAGCGGCTCGTGCGGCGCGTTGAACGCGAGGTACACGAGCCACGGGGGCGGCAGGTCGCGGATCGCCGCGATCGCGTCGTCGGCGGCGACGGTGGTCGCGTACCGGGTCTGGATCGTGGTCGCCCCGTCGCGGACCTCGAGCCACCGGTAGTAGCCCGACCGCGGACCGGTGATCCGCCAGTCGTCGTACAGGTTGCCGAGCGCTCCCGCGTACGACCCGAACCCCTGGGCGAGCGGATCGTCGATCCCGGTCGAGGTGTCCGGATCGGCGAGGTGCCACTTGCCGACCGCGGCGGTCGCCCACGGGGGCTCCGCGAGCGCTACCAGCTCGGCCAGGGTGGTCTCGGCGAGCGGGAGGGCCACGTCGGTCCACGGCTGGACCACCGCACCCATCCCCGTCCGCCGCCCGAGGCGCCCCGTCATCACCGACGCCCGGGTCGGCGAGCAGGTCGACGAGGCCCACGCGGTGTCGAACCGGCGTCCGCGGGCCGCGAGGGCGTCGACGTTCGGGGTCGGCGGGGCGAGCGGGTGGCCGTACGCGCCGACCTGATCGACCCCGAGGTCGTCCGCGATCACGATCAGCACGTTGCCCGCACCGATCGGGGCCACCCCCGACTGCGCGGGACCGGTGTCCACGGGGACCTGGTCGGCCCCCAGCGACGACGACGACGACGACGACGGCGACGAGGTCCCGACGACCGTCAACGAGCCGGAGGTGCACCCGACAGCCAGCCACCACATCCACGGACGATAGCCCACGGCGCCCGGACCGGAGCGGCCCGCCCGCGACCGTCGAGCCCGCGCGGGCCCGCGGCGATCCGGTCCGACGGGTCGCTGGCGGGTGGTGCGCGCGCAACCAACCGAGCGAGCGAGGATCGGCGCGGACCCTACCGCGCCCCGCCGCACCGGCTCGGGTACAGCCGCCACTCGGTGACGGCGATCGCCGGGTCGACGCTCGTGGCCTCCCGGTCGAACTGGACGAAGTCCACGTACCCGTCGCCGTCGAGGTCGACGACCGCGTGGTACCCGCTGTCCAGCAGGTTCGCCGGATACGGGATCGGCCACGACACGGGGTTCGGGTCGAACCCGGCGCCGGTGTTCGCGAAGTACCGCCACTCGGTGTCGGCGATCGCCGGATCGGTGCTCGTCTCCTCGCGATCGAACTGGACGAAGTCGACGAGACCGTCGCCGTCGAGGTCGAGCACCGTGTGGTACCCGGTCGACAGCAGCGTCGCCGGGTACGGGATCGGCCAGGACAGCGCGCTCGCCTCGAACCCCGCGCCGGTGTTGCGGTACACCCGCCACTCGGTGGCCCCGATCGCGGCGTCGAGGCTGGTCTGCTCGCGGTCGAACTGGACGAAGTCGGGCAGACCGTCGCCGTCGAGGTCGAGCACCGCGTGGAACCCGCTGTTCAGCAGGTCCGCCGGGTACGGGATCGGCCACGACACGGGGTTTGGGTCGAACCCGGCGCCGGTGTTCGCGAACAGCCGCCACTCGGTGTCGCCGATCGCCGCGTCGTCGGGCGGGCGCTCGCGGTCGAACTGGACGAAGTCCACGAGGCCGTCGCCGTCGAGGTCGATCAGCGCGTGGTACCCGGTCGTCGGGAACACCGCCCGGTACGGGATCGGCCACCCGGCGCCAGCGGGGTCGAACCCGCCGCCGGTGTTCGCGAACCGCAGCCACTGGTCGCGGCCGATCGCCGGGTCCGCGCTGCCCGGCTCGCGGTCGAACTGGACCAGGTCGACGATGCCGTCGCCGTCGAGATCCTGGACCGTGTGGAACCCGCTCGACAGCAGCGTCGCCGGGTACGGGATCGACCACGGCGCGCCCGCGGCCGCGAATGACGCGCCGTCGCCCGGGTACAGCCGCCACTCGGTGTCGCCGATCGCCGGGTCGACGCTGGTCTGCTCGCGGTCGAACTGGACGAAGTCGACGAGATCGTCGCCGTCGAGGTCGAGCACCGCGTGGAACCCGCTGTTCAGCAGGTCCGCCGGGTACGGGATCGGCCACGCGGCCCCGACGTCGGCGAACCCCGGCTCGACGCAGCCCGCCGCAGTGCCCGGCCCGCTGCTGTCCAGGTCGGCGTCCCCGTCGGTGTCGGTGTCGGCGTCGGTGTCCGCGTCGGCGTCGCTGTCCGTGTCGGCGTCCGCCTCCCCGTCGGTTGCGTCGTCGGCCGGATCGTCGGCGGGGATCGCCAGGCCGCGGCACCC
>JBEBJW010000798.1:0-4116 GCA_040079715.1 Myxococcota bacterium
GTACAGCGCGCCGGTCCGGCGGTCCGACGGGCGGACGATGATGCTCGCGATGGTCGTCGACGTGTCCGACCGGCGGCGCACCGAGCGCGGGCGCCAGCTCGTCGCGAACGCGAACGCGATCCTGACGCGATCGGTCGCCGAGGACGAGACGCTCGAGCGGTTCGTGGCGGTGCCGGTGCCCGAGTTCGCCGACCTGTGCGTCGTGGATCTGCTGGTCGAGGGCGGGCAGCTCGAGCGGATCATCGGCGGCGATCCCGGGGTCGACGTGCCGAGGCGGTTCCGGTACCCGATCGGGGGCGAGGCGGCGCCGGTGATCGCGACCGGCCGGGCGGTGGTGCACCGGGACCTCGACCCGTCGAGCTACGGGGCGCTGGCGCGGGACGAGGGCCACCTCGCGCGGATCCTGGCGTTCCGACCGCGCTCCGCGATGACCGTGCCGATGGTGATCGGGGATCGGATCCTCGGCGCGCTGTCGTTCGCGTCGCGGACCCGGAACTTCGACGAGGTCGACGAGCAGATCGCGCACGATCTCGCGCGCAAGGCCTCGAACGCGACCGAGAACCGGCGGCTGTTCCACGAGGCCCGGACCGCGCGCGGGGAGGCCGAGGCGGCGAACCGGGCGAAGGACCAGTTCCTCGCGGTCCTCGGCCACGAGCTGCGCAACCCGCTCGCCCCGATCGCGACCGCCCTGCACCTGATGGCGGTCCGGTCGCCGGATCAGGTGGTGCGCGAGCGGGCGGTGATCGAGCGGCAGGTGGGGCACCTCCGCCGGCTGGTCGACGATCTGCTGGACGTGTCGCGGATCACCCGCGGGAAGGTCGAGCTCCGGCGCGAGCGGGCGCCGGTCGCCGGGTTCGTCGCCCGGGGGATCGAGCTCGCGAGCCCGCTGCTCGAGGAGCGCCGCCACCGGCTGACGGTCGACGTGGCGCCCGAGCTGGCCGTCCACGGCGATCCGACGCGGCTCGGGCAGGTGGTGGCGAACCTGGTGGCGAACGCCGCGAAGTACACCGAGCCCGGCGGGTCGATCGTGGTGCGGGCGACGCGGCAGGACGACGCGGTCGAGCTGGCGGTGAAGGACGACGGGATCGGGATCCCGGCCGAGATGCTCCCGACGATCTTCGAGCTGTTCGTCCAGGCGCCCCAGGGCTCGGCCCGGACCACCGGCGGGCTCGGTCTCGGGCTCGCGATCGTCCGCAGCCTGGTCGAGCAGCACGACGGCACGGTGGCGGCCCACAGCGACGGGCCGGGGACGGGGACCGAGCTCGTGGTGCGCCTGCCTGCGGTCGGGGTGGCGCTCCAGGACGGGCCCACCCCGGTCGACGAGCGCCGCCGGACCGCCGCCACCCGGCGGATCCTGGTCGTCGACGACAACGAAGACGCCGCGGTGTTGCTCGCCGAGGCGCTGGGCGGGTACGGCCACGAGATCCGGACCGCGTTCGACGGGCCGTCGGCGCTGCGGATCGCCGGCGAGTTCCGGCCGCAGATCGCGGTGCTCGACCTCGGGCTGCCGGTGATGGACGGGTACGAGCTCGCCCAGCGCCTGCGCGCGTCGCCCGAGCCCCCGGCGCGCCTCGTGGCGGTGACCGGGTACGGCGAGGCGCGGGATCGCGCGCGATCGCGGGCCGCCGGGTTCGACGCCCACCTGGTGAAGCCGGTGTCGCTCGACGACCTGTTGCGCGGGATCGCCGAGCCCGCCTGACGGTCGACGGCGGCGATCCGTCGGACGGGGGGTACGGGTGTGCTCCGCCGGCGGGATCGAATAGGTGTCCCGGCCGAGGGTCGAATGAAATTCCCGTCCGAGTGGATCGTCCGGTGGTCGTGGCCGATCATCGTGATCTCGGTGCTGATCGGCATCGGCTTCGCCATCCCGCTGCGGTGGATCGAGATCGACCCCGAGATCAAGAACCAGCTCCCCGAGCACATGCCCTCGCGGCAGAACGTCCACAACATCGAGGAGAAGTTCGGCGGCTCCGAGCTCGTGATGGTGGTGTTGACCGCCGATGACGTGCTCGCGCCGGCCACGCTCGAGCGGGTCAAGAAGCTCGGCGACGCGATGGCGAAGATCCCGTCGGTCGATCGGGTGATCTCGCCGTTCACCCTCAACGACATCCGCGGCACCCCGGACGGGATGATGTCGGTCGAGCCGGCGATCCCGTCGCTGCCGGCGACGGACGCCGAGCGCGACGCCCTGCGCGAGCGGCTGAAGTCGAACGATCTGGTGTTCGGCAACGTGCTCGCCCGCGACTTCACCGCGGTGTCGATCATCGGGATGCTGTCGACCGAAGCGAAGGACTCGGAGACGATGGCCGGGGTGCACGCCGCGGTCGACTCGGTGCCGGGCCCCGAGCGGATCGAGATCGGCGGGATGCCGGACGTGCGGACCCACGTGAGCGAGGACATCCGGAGCGACATCCGCCGGTTCGCGCCGGTCGGGGTGGCGATCATCGTGGTGTTCCTGGTGATCACGCTGCGCCAGCCGCGCGGGGTGTTCGTCCCGTTCTCGACTCAGGTGATGTCGATCGTGGTCGCGATGGGCCTGATCCCGCTGCTCGGGTGGAAGGTCCAGATGGTCACGGTCACCCTGCCGGTGATCATGCTCGCGATCGGCAACGACCACACCGTGCACCTCGTGTCGCGGTACCAGGAGATCAACGTCCCCGGCGCGAACCTGTCGGCGCCGGAGATCACCCGGCGGGTGCTGAGCGAGCTCGGGATCCCGGTGATCGCCGCCGGCACCACCACGGTCGCCGGGATGCTGTGCCTGCTGACGCACGTGGTCGTCCCCGCGGCCCAGCTCGGCGTGCTGAGCTCCGTCGGCCTCGCGTTCGCGATGGTGGCGTCGCTGACGTACGCGCCGGCGGTGATGGCGAAGCTGCCGGTGCCGAAGCCGATCGTCGGGATCGGGGAGGCGAACGAGGGCCAGTGGCTCGATCGGCTGCTGCACTGGAACGCCCGGTTCGTGATCCGGAACAAGAAGACGGTGGTGGTCGCGAGCTTCGCGATCGCGGCGCTGGCGACGGCCGGCCTGCCGTGGCTGAAGGTCGACACGAACCCGGTCAACTACTACCCGTCGGACGCCCCGGTCGCGCAGACGGCGGCGCTGATCAACCGGCACTTCGGCGGGTCGACCGAGATCTCGGTGATGGTCGAGGGCGACATCCAGGACCCGGCGGTGCTCGGGAAGATCGACGCGCTCGAGGCCGACCTCCGGACGATGCCGCAGGTCGGGTACACGATGTCGATCGCCCGGGTGGTCCGCACGATGAACCGGGCGGTCGCGGGCACGGGCGACTCAGCGTACGCGCTGCCGACGACCCGCGACGGCGTCGCCCAGCTGTTCCTGCTGTACGGGATGAGCGGCGACACCGCGGCGTTCGAGCGGATGGTCGACTTCGACTACCGGCACGCGCTGGTCACGGCCCGGATCAACAGCCTGTCGACCGAGGAGATCTCGGCGGTGGTGGATCGGGTCCAGTCGTTCTCGGCCACCCAGATGGGCGGGCTGCCGGTGGTGGTCGGCGGGTTCGGCGCGGTGTTCTCGGAGCTGGTCGACGCGATCGTCGACGGCCAGGTGTCGAGCCTCGCGCTGTCGTTCGTGGTGGTGGCGGTGCTCGACGCGGTGTGCTTCTGGTCGATCGGGGCCGGGCTGTGGTCGATGATCCCGCTCGTGCTGTCGGTGCCGGCGCTGTTCGGGCTGATGGGGTTCGCCGGGATCGAGCTGAACGTGGTGACGGCGATGCTGTCGTCGATCATGATCGGCGTCGGCGTCGACTACACGGTGCACTTCCTGTGGCGGTACCGCGAGGAGCGGTGGGAGGGCCTCGACGCGGAGGAGGCGGCGCTGAAGGCGCTGACCACCACCGGGCGCGGGATCGTGTTCAACGCGCTGTCGGTGATCCTCGGGTTCGCGATCCTGTTCCTGTCGAACTTCCTGCCGGTGCGGTTCTTCGGGTTCCTGGTGGTGGTGAGCATCGGGGCGTGCCTGCTGGCGGCGCTGGTGTTGATGCCGCCGCTGGTGGTGCTGATGCGGCCGAAGTTCGCGGAGCCGAAGCACATGACGGGCCACCGGGCGCCGACCGCGCCCACGGCGCCGACGGCCTGACGACCTGACAATGC
>JBEBJW010000799.1:0-4115 GCA_040079715.1 Myxococcota bacterium
GGCCTGGCTCGACTCGGGCAAGCACGTCAAGGGAGAGGAGGGAGACGTGACCGTGCTCTTCCGCCGCGGCGGTGGCCGGGTGTCGATGTTCCCGGGCCGGTTCGGGACGCTCGGGGACTGCGCGCCGGTCTGCGAGTCGTGGCAGTACGTGGTGTACCCGTGCGCGTCGAACCAGGACGGGACCGTCACCTTCTGCGACGCCTGGGTCTGCGCCAAGTGGGTGGAGACCTGCCTCCCGGCCTGAGACCAGGGAACCGGGACCTCCGCGGCAGGCGGACCGGAGGGCGCCGGGGCGGATCGAGCGCAGCGAGATCCAGCCCCGAGCGGTCACCGCTCCAGGTCGATGCAGTGGGATCGTCGGGGGCCGGGGCGGCGGAGGTGGGGGTCATGTCGAACTCCATCGGTCTCGCACCGGACGGACCCGTCGACCCCGGCGAAGGTTACCGCGACAGCGACACGATCACGCTCGACCCCGCCTGGATCGCGGTCACCGTGATCCGGCGCCCATCCTTGGCCCACACCGCGGTGTCGGCGCCGGCGGCCCCCTCGGCGACGTAGCCCGCGGCGGCGAGCACCTGTCCGTACTGGGCGAGGACGTCGGCCGGCGCTGCGCCGGAGTGGTTCGCCGAGTACGAGCTGTCGGTGGTGTACACGACCTGGCTGCCGGCGACCGGGAGGCCGAGCGCGGCCCAGTCCGACCCGACCTCGACCGGCGGGAGCAGCGAGCCGAGCCCGCCGTCGCCCGCGGCAGGATCCCCGCCGAGGGCCTGGCGGAACGCGTCGCCGAACAGGCTGCTCATGTCGCCGAGATCCGGCTCGTCGGTGGCGATCGCCTGACCGTCCCACCCCTGGAATTGCGGCAACAGCGACTGCCGGGCCCCGAGGCCGGACGCGGTGGTCACGGTGACCTCGAACACGCGGGTCTTTCGGTCGAACGCCACGCAGTTCGGGTACGGCGGGATCACCTCCCCGCTGGTCGACACCACCGTCTCGCTGCTGTCGGCGCACCAGATGTACGCGCTCTTCTTGTCGAACTGGTACAATCCCACGTCCGACGGTCGGGTGAACGAGAAGCTCGCGACGCCGGCGAGCGGCCCGGCGGACTCGAACAGGCGCCGCTCCCCGACCCGCCACGCGGGGTGATCGTCTTGGACCTTGGTGCCGAGCACGTAGTCGTTCACGAGCGAGGCGAAGTCGCGCGCGGCGTTGTCCGGGTCGTCGGTGCCGATGTCTTCGAGCGACAGGGTGCCCTTGCCGGTCGACACGTCGAACCGGTAGGTCATCCGCCCGATCTCCGGACATCCGGTGAGCACCACCGGGAGGATCACCGCCACCACTGCGCGCCCGAGCCCCTGGATCCGACCGATCATCGACGATCCTCCTCCGCCGGGCTTAGCCCGATCGCGGACCGCCGGCGCTCGATCCGGACGCTCCGGCGGACCCCGCGCCGGCCCGGGGGGCGGTGACACCGCCGTGACACACGCGACCCCCGGACGGCTTATCAGAGGGGGCCGCAGGTTCTCCCCCTCCCAGGACGAGGTGTGTCTGTGATCTCCGCGCTTCCGACGGCGGGTGTCTGGAAACCCGGGCCGACCGCGCCCGCGTTCGACCGCGACGCCCTCCTCGCCGCGATCCGCGCGTTCCGCGAGCCCGCCCACCTCGTCACCGACCCGGTCTCCGGCCGCCTCGGGGTCGCCCGCGGAGGCGTCGCCGCGCCCGGGGAGGCCCCGAACGGAAAGCCGACGTTCCCGCTCGTCGCGACGCTGCCGGGCACCTACCCCGAGTGGCTGGGGGATCGCGCGTTCTGCGAGGTCCACGGCCTGCGGTTCCCGTACCTCACCGGGGCGATGGCGAACGGGATCGCGACCCCGGCGATCGTGATCGCGATGGCGCGGGCCGGGATGCTCGGGTTCCTCGGCTCCGCCGGGCTCACCCACCACCGGATCGCCGAGCGCCTCGACGAGATCGAGCGGGCCCTCGCCGGCTCCGGGCTCCCGTGGGGAGCGAACCTGATCCACTCCCCGAACGAGCCGGACCTCGAGAAGGGCACGGTCGAGCTGTTCCTGAACCGCGGGGTCCGCCGGGCCGAGACCTCGGCGTACATGGGCCTGAACGCGATGGTGGTCCGGTACGCGTACGCCGGGATCCGCCGGCTGCCGGACGGGTCGATCCTCCGCCCGAACCACGTATTCGCGAAGATCTCCCGCCCGGAGGTCGCGCGGCGGTTCATGGCCCCGGCCCCGGCCGAGATCCTCGACGGGCTGGTCGCGCGCGGCGAGCTGACCCGCGACGAGGCCGAGCTCGCGAAGCGGCTGCCGGTGGCCGAAGACGTGACCGTCGAGTCGGACTCGGGCGGCCACACCGACAACCAGCCGCTGGTGGCCCTGTTCCCGATCATCGTCCAGCTCCGCGACGAGCTGTGCCGCCAGCACGGGCGCCCGATCCGGGTCGGCGCGGCGGGCGGCCTCGGCACGCCGTCGGCGGTCGCGGCGGCGTTCCAGCTCGGAGCGGCCTACGTCCTGACCGGGTCGGTGAACCAGGCGTGCGTCGAGAGCGGCCTGTCGCCGTACGGAAAGCAGCTCCTGGCGAACGCGCAGCTCGCCGACGTGGTGATGGCTCCCGCGGCCGACATGTTCGAGCTCGGGGTCCAGGTCCAGGTGTTGAAGCGCGGCACGATGTTCGGCGTCCGCGCGCAGAAGTTGTATGACGCCTACACGGCCTACCCGTCGATGGACGCGATCCCGGCCGACGAGCGCGCCCGGATGGAGAAGGAGATCTTCCAGGCGCCGCTGGCGGACGTGTGGCGCGAGACCGAGTCGTTCTTCCGCAGCCGCGATCCCCGCGAGCTCGACCGCGCGACCCGCGAGCCGAAGCACCAGATGGCCCTGGTGTTCCGGTGGTACCTCGGGTTGTCGTCGAAGTGGGCGATCGCCGGCGAGGAGCCGCGGAAGATGGACTTCCAGATCTGGTGCGGTCCGGCGATGGGGGCGTTCAACGCCTGGGTCGCGGGGAGCTTCCTCGAGGCGCCCGCGAACCGAACCGTGGTCCAGGTCGCGTTGAACCTGCTCGAGGGGGCGTCGACGATCGCGCGGGCGCAGCAGCTCCGCGCGTACGGCGTCCCCGTCCCGAACGAGGCGTTCCAGTACGTCCCCCGGACGTTGAGGGCCTGAGATGAACGACCGTACCTTCGCCCCTGGTCCGATCGCCGTGGTCGGCGTGTCCGCCATCTTCCCCGGCAGCGTCGACGCGACCGGGTTCTGGCACGACATCCTCGAGGGCCGCGACCTGATCCGCGAGGTCCCCCCGACCCATTGGTTGAAGGAGGACTACTACGACCCGGATCCGAGCGCGCCGGACAAGACCTACGCGTACCGGGGCGCGTTCCTCGACGCCGTCCCGTTCGATCCGCTCGAGTGGGGCGTCCCGCCGTCGATCGTCCCCGCGACCGACACGACCCAGCTCCTGGCGCTGATCGTCGCGAAGAAGGTCCTCGAGGACGCGACCCGCGGGCGGTGGCCGAACGTCGATCGCGAGCGCGTGTCGTGCATCCTCGGCGTCACCAGCGCCCAGGAGCTGCTCGGCACGATGGTCAACCGGCTCCAGCGGCCGGTGTGGGCCGCGTCGCTGCGCGAGCTCGGGTACGCCGAGCCCGAGGTCGACAAGATCTGCAAGCAGATCGCCGACCACTACGTGCCGTGGCAGGAGTCGACGTTCCCCGGGCTGCTCGGAAACGTCGTCGCCGGGCGGATCGCGAACCGGCTCGACCTCGGCGGAACGAACTGCGTGACCGACGCCGCGTGCGCGAGCTCGTTCTCGGCGATCTCGATGGCGGTGAACGAGCTGTGGCTCGGCCAGTCGGACCTCGTGATCTCGGGCGGCGCCGACACGATGAACGACATCTTCATGTACATGTGCTTCAGCAAGACGCCGGCCCTGTCGAAGTCCGGGGAGTGCGCGCCGTTCTCGGACACCTCCGACGGCACCCTCCTCGGCGAGGGCCTCGGGATGGTCGCGCTGAAGCGGCTCGCCGACGCCGAGCGCGACGGTGACCACGTGTACGCCGTGTTGAAGGGCCTCGGGTCGTCGTCGGACGGCCGGGCGAAGAGCGTGTACGC
>JBEBJW010000800.1:0-4112 GCA_040079715.1 Myxococcota bacterium
GGGGTCACCGACGCGCGGCGGTCCCCGACCTGGCCGGCGATCGCGGTCCGGTCGCCCAGCGGCGTGATCGTGTACACCGCGGACGGCGCCAGCAGCGCGGCCTCGGCCTCGCGCGCGTTCGACCACCGGAGCGTCGCCAGGTCGAGCGGGACCCGGGACAGCTCGCGCAGCCGCCACACGCCGCGATCGAGGTCGTACATCGTCCGCCCGGCCTGCGCGAACGCGACCAACGCGGATCCGACGGTCCCGCGATCGAGGCCCAACGCGGTCGCGAGCTCGTCCTCGGTCGCGAGCCACCGGGTGCGCAGGGCGCCGAGCACCCCCTCGGCCGTCGCGGCGTCGACGTCGCCGCGCGGGGCGAGCAGATCGAAGTTGCCGGACGCGCTCCAGTCGTTCGCGGTCCAGCCGGACAACCCGAGGGTGAACGTCAGATCGCCGCACCGGGCGATCCAGAACGACGGCATGCCGGATCCGAGCAGCACCACCGACACCGAGCGGGCGACCGGGATCAGCCGCTCGAGCACCAGCAGCCGGCGTCGGCCCCACACCCGGATCTCGGCCGCGGACCGCGCGTCGTGGGTCGAACGCGGACAGTCGAGCTCGAACCCGAACGGCTCGATCCGGATCCGGACCGGTCGGTCGGGCTCCAGCAGGAACCGGAGCGACCGCGGACCGCGGGTCTCCTTGTGCCGACGGAGCGTCAGGCACAGGTTGTGCACGTCCATCGGGTGGAGCTCGAGCCGGGTCGCGCCCGGGAGCCCCATCGCGGTGCCGACCTGGAGGAACCCGCGGACCCACGAGTCCGGCAGGTCAATCTTCACCTCGCGGTACACCTCGTCGTCGCCGGTCTGGACGTCGAACCCGGCCGGGTCGACCTTGAACGTGGTGTCCTTGTCGTCCCGGATCTTCTGGAACTCGTCGAACAGGGTGTAGCTGTAGTCGACGTTGGTGGTGCCGTACGCGAGCTCGCCGAGCTGCTCGAACACCTCGTGGCTGCACGCGAGGCGCCCGTAGCTCGACTCGTCCTGGCTGAAGCACTCGAACGTCACCTCGTCCGGGTGGACGGTGATCACCGGGTCGAGGACCAGCCACATGTCGAGGCTGCGCTTGTACAACCAGTCGAAGAACCGCTTCCGCGCCGCGTGGAACGGGTTCCACCGGCTGCGCTGGGTCGCCCGGAGCTGCTCGAGCTCGGCCCGGACGATCGCGACCTGGGTCGACAGGTCCCGGCGGACGGTCGCGAGGGCCGCCAGATCGAGATCGTCTTGGTTGGCCCGCCACGCGAGGTACTCCGACCGATCGCGCGGCCGGAACCGCAGGTCCGACACCACCACCGCGTGCAGCGCGCTGATCGCTTCGCGGAACGGGAGCTTCCGCCGGAGCTTTCCGGTGAGGAACGTCGGCTGGCGGCGCACGTCCGGCGCGAACGACAGGCCGCTGGTGGTGGACGTGGAGCCGACCGCGGTCGCACCGAAGTACCGGTACTCAAACAGCACCGGCACCTCCGCGCGCTTCGGGCGGGATCACCCGCAGCGGGCTCGGCAGGTCCGGGTGGAGGCGGCGGATCGTGGCCAACAGGCCCACGTACCGCTCCCGGTGGCTCGAGGCGACGGTCAACACCAACTCGCCGGCGATCCCGGCGATCAGCGCGGCCGCCCGCGGATCCGCCACCTGCGACTCGAGGAACGCGAGCACCCGCAGCTTGGCGACCCGACCGCGGTTCGGCCGGCACAGCACCGAGACGACGAACGGGGCGAGGACCTGCAGCCGGTCGGGGTCGCCGGCCGCGTGCGACTCGAGCCAGCTCGCGGCGAACGCCTGCATCTCGGGGGAGGGGTGCTGGGCGAGGCGGAGCAGGTACCGCGGCCCGTCCGCCTGATCGAACCGCTGGGTCACGAGGCGACGGCCGAACGCCTGGACGTCCGGCCGCACGCTGTCGCACACCGCGAGCACGACCTCGGCCGGGAGGTGCTCGGCGCCGACCTCGGTCTCGACGAACGCGAACGCGCGCTGGCGGCTGTCCTCCCACCGCGCGTCGACCAGCGGCAGCACGGCGTCCGGGTCGCGGCGGACGTCCTCGACCCGCGCGCCGAGCATCGCCCACGCGGTCCGGCGGACCCCGAGCACGTCGGAGCTGGCGAGG
The DNA here is from genome assembly GCA_040079715.1 of Myxococcota bacterium. Taxonomy (GTDB): domain Bacteria; phylum Myxococcota_A; class UBA796; order UBA796; genus JACKER01. The sequence goes on from JBEBJW010000800.1 coordinate 2,144, forward strand.
ATCGCGAGCTGGGTCGGGGTGGTGGTCCGCGGGTCGACGTTGGTGCGGAGCAGCTCCCCGCCCAGCTCCTGGACCACGGTCATCCGGGCGCGGAGCAGCCGGAACACCACCGCCGGCTCGACCAGCGGCAGGGACGACGCGAGCTCGACCCGCAGCAGCCGCACCACGTCGCGGTGGATCGTGTCGTCGAGGTCGTCGTCGCCGCCCGGGCCCCCGCCGGTCAGCGCCGGGATCAACCCCGCCAGCAGCACCTTCGCGAACATCGGGTTCGTCGCGGCCAACCGGACGACGATCGGGGTGACGGCGTGCCGCACGTCCGGGTGGGGGTTGGTCACGAGGTGGACCAGCACCCGGAACCGCTCGGCGAGGACCGCGTCCGGCAGCTCGCCGTACAGGCGGATCGCGATCCCGCGGACGACCGGGAACGCCGACGTCATCGCCGCCGCCAGCAGGTCGTCCGGCAGCTCCGCCGGCCGGACCCGGTGACCGAGCAGGATCTTCGCCCCGAGCTCTGCGGTGCCCTCCGCCGGGTGTCGGAGCAGCGCCGCGACCCGATCGAGCGGCAGCGCCGCCGCCTCGCGCGAGAACGTGGCGAGGATCACCGCCGCGGCGTCCCGGAGCTGGAGGGTGACCGCGTCGTCGCCCGGGATCGCCCGCATCGCCGCGTCGAGCACCGCCTCGACCACCGCGGTCGCGTGGTCCGGCAGCAGCGTGGCGGCCGCCAGCACCTCGAGCGCGAGCCGCCGGGTCTCGACCACCGGGCTCAGCACGATCCGCGCGACGAACGACGGGCTCCGGAGGAACACCGCCGGGTTCGCCCGGACCCACGACTCCGCGGTGGTGCGGGCCGCGGCGTGGCTCGACGACAGCAGCGCCGACACCAGCTCGAGGTCCGGGTCCGCCGGATCGTATCGGGTGACCGCCACTTCGGCCGCGAGCTCCGCCGTCCCGGCGTACGGGGCCGCGAACCATCCGATCAGCTGGGGGACCGCGATCCGGTGCCAGGCGTCGCGGTTCGCCCGGAGCGCGCGTCCGGCGAACCCGTGGACCTCGGCGCACCGGCTCCGATCGAGCAGCTCCGCCAGCAGCTCCGGCGCGTCGTCCCACAGGCGCGGGAACGCCTCCTCCCGCGCGGTGACCGGCCCCGACCCCGCGGCGGCGCGCACCACCCGGAACACGAGCGAGCGCTCGGCGGCCTCGAACCGGGCCGAGTGGTGGAACAGGATGTGCGACAGCGCCCAGTCGGCCGAGAACCGATCCGTCACCACCAGGCGCCGGGAGGTCCGCTTCATCCGGGGCGCGGCGGCGTCGGCGTCGGTGTACGCGAGCAGCACGCCGGCCGCCATCCGGCAGTATTCCGGCCCCGCCCCGACCTCGCCGAGCCGCCGCAGCGTCCGCCAGCTCCGGCGCCGGAGGTACCGCCGGGTGACCTCCGTGTGGGAGATCACCCACCGACCGCGCTGGGCCGGCCGGTTCCCGCCGCACGGCTCGCGCTCGAACCGACGGACCACCAGCCCGTACACGGCGGCGTCCGCCCGGGCCTCCGCGGCCTTGAACACCCGGCGGATCCCGAGGAACCGGGCGCCGGTCAGCGGGGCGAGCGGGAGCAGCCCGAGGATCGCCTCCGCCCCGCCCGCGAGGTACACCTCGTCCAGCAGCTCGCTGTACACACCGAGCCGCTCGGCGAGGGCCTCGACCCGCCGATCGTCGATCGCGGCGACCACTTCGGGCGCGAGGTTCGCCCGGATCGCCGCCCGCTCCGCCGGTGGATCGAGGGTGACCAGGGCGTGGCGGGCCATCGACCGGACCCACCCCGGCCGGGCGGCGTCGACCGACAGCGGGCGGATCGCCTCGATCACGGTCGGGTCCCCGCACCGGAGCAGCGCCCGACACGCGTTCCACGCGAGGAGGTCCGACACCGGCTGCGGACCCGTGATCGCCGCGGCGATCACGGGTCCGCAGCCGGTGT
>JBEBJW010000801.1:0-4107 GCA_040079715.1 Myxococcota bacterium
CCCCTGCCCACACCGCGATCGCCAGCCAGAATCGGTTCACGGACCCTCCTGCCGACGAATGTGGCCGCGAACCGAAACGGATCACCCGCGTCGGATCACGGGTCGCAGGTGCCACCGGTGCAGGTGAACGTCGCCCCGGCCCCGTAGCCGGAGACCTCGGACGACCCGGCGTACACGTCGCCCGGCACGTTGTCGTCGACGCCGTCCCCGAAGTCGACGGTGGTGGCGGAGAACGTGGCGTCGACGGACGCACCGCCGCCGAGGTCGGTCGCGACGTTCCGGACCACCGCGCCTCCGGTCATCCGGACGTCGGCCGCGGCGAACCACCCGCCGCCGACCCGGGCGCTGTTGTCGGACAGCTCGGTGCCGTCCATCAGGTACCGGGACATCGCGAACACGCCACCGCCGCGGTCGGCCTCGTTGCCGGAGATCACCGAGTCGATGACGGTGATCTGGTTGCTGCCGTACAGGTAGTCCTCGGTCTCGCCGATCCCGCCGCCGTCCTGGGCCGCGACGTTGTCGACGATCGTCAGGCCGTCGAGGGTCACCCGGTACGCCACCATCACCCCGGCCGCGTGCAAGGCGGTGTTGCCGGACACCACCACCCCGTCCGCCGCGCCGTCGTACGACACGACCAGCCCGCCGCCCGCCCACTCGGCCTCGTTGTCGCGGAACACCCCACCGGACAGGCGCCCGAGGAACGTGAACCCGCCGCCGCCGGTGTGGGCGCGGTTCCCGTAGATCTCGGTCGTGCCGAGGCAGGTGGTCGACCCGCCGATCGACACCAGGCCGGCGCCGTAGCTCTCGCCCGGCAGGATGTGGTCGTGGATCGCCACGTCGGTCAGGGTGAGGTCCCCGTTGGTGTTGGTGACGCCGCCTCCGGTCGGTCCGTCGTTCGCGAACACGTCGGTGCCGGTGATCGACGACACCCCGACGCTCCCGATGCCAGCGCCGGCGTACGGGTAGTCGTACGAGATCGTGCCGTACGAAGCGGAGATCGAGCCGTACGAGCTCAGGTGGTTCTCGGTGACCGTCCCGCCGATCAGCGCGCCCCCGTCGAGCATCGCGCCGCCGCCGGCGTAGGTCGCGGCGTTCCCGATCAGGGTCGAGCCGGCGGTGAGATCGAGGGTCGCGCCGGTGGGGACGTACACCCCGCCTCCGGTCTCGTCGCCGACGTTGGTGGTGACGGTGGTGTCGATCAGCGTCGCGGTGGCGCCGGGTGCCAACGCGATCCCGCCGCCGACCCGGGCGCGGTTGTTCGAGACCACGACCCCGTCGAGCACGAGGGTCCCGGTGTCGCTCATCCGGATCCCGCCGCCGCTCGGTGCGGCGCCGTCGGTGATGGTCACGCCGGTGATCGCGGTGCCGCCGACCACGGTGAGGGTCGAGCCCGTCCCGTAGCCGGTGATCGTCGTGTCGAGCGCGTCGTGCAGGGCGACGATCGACACCGGGACGGTCGCGACCGCGGGGCCGTCGTGGGTGCCGGGGCACAGCAGGAGCTCGGACCCGTCGACGGCGGCGGCGAGGGCCTCGCCGAGGTCGTCGAACCCGAGGGTCCCGTCGAGGGTGACGAGCCCGTCGTCGGAGGTCCGGTCGCAGTCGGTGACCTTGTCGTCGCCGCACAGGTCGGGCGCGCCGGGGAACACCGTCGGGTCGGCGTCGTCGCAGTCGACGTCGTCCGGAGAACCGTCGTCGTCGGCGTCGGGCCCCGCGGTCGGGTCGGTGTCGGCGTCGCTGTCGGTGTCGGTGTCGCTGTCGGCGTCGGCGTCGGTGTCGGCGTCTCCGTCGGCGTCGGTGTCCTTGGGGGTGGTCCCCCCGTCACACCCGCCCACGGTCAGGGTCGCGACCAGGGTCGCGGTCAGTCCGGCAGCCAGCCACCCGCGTCGAAACCAGCGCGAAGTCGAGTCCATCACCCCTCCCGGGTGGGCAATGTCGGGACCCGCGCGAACGGATCGACCCTGCGACCTACCTGGCGAGCCGGTCGAGCTTTCGGCGGATCGTCGCGAGCAGGACGGCGTTGAACGGATCCGCCGGATCCCGATCCCGGATCCGGTCGTGCTCCCGCTGGAGCACCTCGCGGGTCCATTCGCCGGGGTGCTTGCGTCTGAACGCCTGGAGCCACCCCGTCAGCGCGGCCGTGCGTTGCTCGGTCAGCGAGGCGACGTTCAGCCCCAGCACGTCGTTCAGCTCGCGATCGAGCTCGCGATCCGCGTGGTGCACGCTGCCGTCGGCGCCGAACCAGACCGGCCCCTCGTCGATGGTGGCAGGGTCGAGGTGGCACGGCTGATCACCCTTCCGGGTGTCGCAGTGCTGGAGTCGGGCGCTCAGTCCGCGACCACCCGGACACGCTGCCCACAGGTTCGACCAGCGGAGCTGGAGGTCTGGCCGACCGTGGTCGCCCCGCTGCGGGTGGAAGTGTTCGACGTGGGCAGTGTCCGGATCGACGCGACGCCCGCAGTAGCAACAGACCTTCCGTTGGGTTCGGATCAGCTCGTTCAGCACTTGTTCCTTCTCGCGGAACCCTTCCCACGTGCCACCTGGCGATACGCGGTACGCGGCGAGCGCGCCGGGCTCGCGGCCCTTGGTGATCCGCCTCACGTGGCCAGGAACTCGACGAGCGATCTGAGTCGGACGACCTCCGGATCTTCGTCGGTGATCCGTGCGGCGAGATCGTCGAGCTGGTGGCGAGCGCCCTGCAGGTCGTCCCGATCGATCGACTGCTCGACCTCGTGGACCAGCGCGTCGAGCGCGGGCGGCCTGGGCCCTACGCCGAACACCAGCCGGAGGAGGCTGTTGGCGTCCCGGCCGTACGACGGGCGCGCCTGGACGACGGCGAACTGTTCCAGCAGCATCACCGAACCCGTGGGGACGCTCGCAACGACCAGCGGGGCGTGGGTCGTCCCGATGAACTGGATCTCGGGAAACGCTGCGTGGAGTGCTGGGAGGATCTGCACCTGCCACGCTGGGTGGAGGTGCTGGTCGACCTCGTCGATGACGACGACCCCGGACGCGGTCGCAGGATCACGGTCGTCGTGCGCTGCGCGGATCGCGAGGTCCAACACGGTCAGGATCACCACCCGCTCGCCGTCGCTGAGCTCACCGAACCCGATCTCCATCCCATCCTTGTCGAACACCAGCTCGCCGTCCGTCGCCGGGGAGCGGGGCCGTCCGTCCGGCAGCACGCGGGAGATCCGAGGGCTCGACAGGCTGGTCCAGCCGAGGCCGACCAAGAACCGCTGCAGGCACCCGCGAACGAGCTCCAGCCGAGGCGACCGATGGGTGGGGTCGCGCCTGAGTCGGACCTCGTTCTCGCGGTTCTCCTCGCGGCGGAACCACGGAAGCACGAACCCGAAGGTGTAGCTCGCGTTCGGCAGCGCCCAGTGCCTCGGGTCCCACGGATCCTCGGTGGGCTCCTCCCAACCCCGGGCGGTGTCCTCCTCGACCGACCGCAACACATCGACCTGGGTCGGTCGAATCGTGTCGAGGACCCGCACGAACCCCATGGTGCCCGTCGCCACCTCCTCCGGTCGAGCCGGTGGCGCCCAGGTCACCCGGCGCTCGCCGGAGTCGAACACCGCCCGGAGCGACAGGGCGGTCGCTCCGTGCCGCACGTCGGCCTCACGTCGGCCGTGGCGGGGGCTCCCGAGGAGCCATGACAGGGCGTCGACGAGCGTGCTCTTGCCGCTCCCGTTCCGACCGACGAACAACGCGAACGGACCCGGGGGCAGCTCCAGGTCCAGGTGCGAGAATCCGCGGAAGTTCTCCAGCACCAGCCGCTCGAGTCGCGTGGCGACCTCCCTCCGGATTGTATCGCCGTCCGGCTCGCGTGGGCACGGTTCGGCGGACACCGGCCGCGACCGCAGCTCGATGCTGGCCCGCGTCAGGCGGACCGGAGGGGGCGCGCAGCGCCGTCGCGTCGCGCGACCGAGCGCAGCGAGCCCGCAGGGAGGCCGGCCCGCGCAGCGGGCGACGCCCAGCCCCGCTACCAGGCGTCGTCGGCGAACGCGGCGACATCCGCGATCTCGGTCGGGGTGAGCGCCCCGTCGAACGCCGGCATGCAGTCGCTGCCGTGGACCACCTGGGCCACGATCTCGGCCAGCGCGACCG
>JBEBJW010000802.1:0-4104 GCA_040079715.1 Myxococcota bacterium
ATGACGAGCGCGACGAGCATCGCGACGGGACCGAGCACGATCACGACGACGACCACGCTGATGATGCCCGCGGCGACGCCGCGCCGATCGCGGAGCCGGACCGGGACCCGCACCCGCACCCGTCCGCCGTCGGGCCGCTGGTCTCCACGTCGGACGGGTCGGCGCCGGTGGTCCCGCCGGTGGTCCCGGTGGCGACGGTGGTACCGGTGGAACCCGTCGGGACGGTGGTGCCGTCGGTCCCGGTGGTCCCGGTGGTCGCTGGCGGGCAGATCACCGGGACGACCCCGTCGAAGTCGTACGGTCCGACCCCGCCGTTCAACCCCGCGAAGTACTGGGCGAAGTCGTGGATCGCGATCCCGTCGTACCCGGGGTGGGCGGACCAGCCGGCGTGCAGGTCGCCGACCATCGCGAAGAACCCCTCGGGGTCCGTCGCGACCAACGTCGCGAAGCTGACCCCGGGCGTGGGGTCCGTCGTGCCGGTCTCCAGCGCGAGCTCGCCGGTGACGCCCACCGCGTCGGCGCCTGCGAGGAACCGGTCGCCCCGGTCCGCCGCGAGGGCCGGGTCGTCGGTGTAGTCCATCAGCGTGCCGGCGGTCGACCGAGCGAGGATCTCGGCGGACAGGGGATCGGCCCCGAGGATCCACGCCGGCTTGTGGGCCGCGCCGAACCCGAGCCCGACCGCGACCGCGGCGTCCCGGCCCGCCTCGGTCATCGCGAGGTACGCGGGGTTGGCGGCGGGGTCGTTCGGCTCCTGGTCGCCGGGGAGCCCGGCGAACGCGCCGTCCGGGTGGGCCCGCGAGAACGCGTCCACGGCGGAGACCACGTCCACGACCCGCTCGGCGTGGCCGAGGTCGTCCGGGTCGTCGTTCAGGTACCACAGGGCCCACGGCTCGATCCCGGCGGACCGGAGGCGGGCGGTGAGGACCGCCACGTCGTCGGCGTACGGCAGCGTCCCGGCCGAGAACGCGCCCGCCCAGTCCCACTCGACCGCCCCGACGTACAGGTACACCCGGTCGACGTGGTGGGCAGCGGCGAACTCCACCAGCCGATCGTGGCACCGCGCCTGGTGGACGAGCTGCCACCATCCCGACTCCCCGTCGCGGGTGCGCTCGAGGGTGCAGCTCCACGCGTACAGCGCCTTCGGCGCGTCGCAGTACAGCCCCGGGGGATCGGCCGGGGGAGGGATGGACATCGTCACTCCCGGCGGTCGAGCGCTCCGACCCGGGCCGCGTGCCGGACGCGCTCCGCGGGGTGATCGTACCCCACGAGGGCGTCGTCCCACGAGCCGTACAGCGGGTTCGGGACGACGAACCACCGGGTCCCCCACCAGTCGGCGTGCGCCTCGACCATCGCGTCGCGGGCCGCGGGATCCGGCGGGGGTGCGGGCGCCTCGACCTCGACGAAGTCGAACAGGTTGTCGCCGATCAGCAGCACGATCCGGTGATCCGCGGCGATCGCCGCCCGGCGGGTCGACTTGTCGCCGGGCCCCTCCGCCGGCCGGAACCGGAACGTGTCGAGGTCGGCCGTGTCGGGGAACCCGAGCGCGGCGAGGTTCGCCCGGGTCGGCTCGGCCTGGGCGGCGGACCGGTTCGACACGTAGAACACCCGCACGCCGGCTGCGTGGGCGGAGGTCAGGAACGCGACCGCTCCGGGGACGGCCCGCGCCTCGCCCGCGGTGACCCACGCCGACCAGGTGGCGGGGTCGAACCCGCGCTGATCGAGGTGGTTGCGCGCCTGGTACGCGCTGTTGTCGATCACGGTCTCGTCCGCGTCGACCACGATCGCCGGCGGGAGCGCGTCGAACGACCCGGTCTGCTCGACCGCGGCGGTCCAGCTGGGATCGGCGAGCGCCCGATCGAGCGCGCCGGCGGCGGCGTGGTACGTCGCGAGCGCGGCAGCGTCGTACTCGGCCGCGGTCTGGACCCACACGAGCGACATCAGGTCGTCCGGCGGCGGCTTCGCGCACCCGCCTGCGGCGATCGCGACGAACACCGCGGCCGCGAAGGCACCGGGCTCGAACGAAGTCCGAGGCGAAGATGAAGCCCAGCCCCGAGTGGTCGAGCGGCAAGTCACTGCGGGACCGGCGGGGGGAGGGTGGTGTCGTCGTCGTGGGTCGGGCCGCCGTCTTCGTCGAGGGCGGCGGTCAGCCAGGCGAACGCGTCGTCCACCGTGTTCGCCTTGTGGACCAGCCCCACGTCCTGCGGGTTGATCGTGCCGAACTCGGCCATCGCCTCGAGGTTCAGCACCTTGTTCCAGTAGTCGGTGCCGTACAGCAGGATCGGCAGCTTCTTCTTGATCTTGCCGGTCTGCACCAGGGTCAGGGTCTCGAACAGCTCGTCGAGCGTGCCGTACCCGCCGGGGAAGATCACCAGCGCCTTGCACAGGTACAGGAACCAGTACTTCCGGGTGAAGAAGTAGTGGAACTCGAACGACAGCTCGGGGGTGGCGTACGCGTTGACCCCCTGCTCGAACGGGAGGGAGATCCCGAGCCCGACGCTGCGGCCGTCGGGGGCCTCGGACGCGCCCCGGTTCGCGGCCTCCATGATGCCGGGCCCGCCGCCGCTGGCGATCACGAACTTGCGGCCGTTGGTCCGGCCCTGGCTCCACTCGGTCATCCTGCGGGCGAGGGCGCGGGCCTCGTCGTAGTACCGCGACATCCGGTCGGCGATCTGGGCCTTGCGCAGTCCCTGCTCGAGCACGGCGTCGCCGGGGGACGCCGCGAGGGCGGCGGTCGCGTCGGCGAGCATCTTCCTCGCCTCGTCGCCCGACCGGGTGCGGGCCGAGCCGAAGAACACGATCGTGTGGTGGACCCGGTGGCGCATCAGGCGCTGGCGGGGCTCCTCGTACTCGCACAGGATCCGGATGTGCCGGGCAGCGGGCGAGTTGAGGAAGTCGAGGTTCTTGTACGCTTTCGGGGGGACCTGGTTCATCCGGTGCTCGCTTCGAGGGGCCGTCGGGGGTGATCGGAGGCAGAGGCGGTGGCGATCGCGTCTCGGAGCCGACGCTCGGCGTCCGCGATCCCGCGGGTCGACCCGGGGAGGGTCGACGCCCCGGCCGCTCGCGGGTGGCCGCCGCCCGTCGGGTGGAGGGCGCGGGCCAGCTGCGCCACGTCGACGCCGCCCCGGCTGCGGAGGCTGTACTTCACGGTTCCGTCCGGCCGCTCGATCAACAGCGCGCCGACCTCGGCCCCGACGGTGTTGACCAGCGCGTCGACCACCCCCTCGAGGTCGCCGTCGCGGAGCGCGAGCTCCTGCTGGAGCGCCCACGGGACCCGCCCGACGCACAGCGGGCCCGGGCTCGCGTCGGCGAGGATCCGGCCCATCGCGTGGAGCGCGGCCGGGCTGCGCTCGTGCAGGATCCGGATCGCGATCGCCGCGTGGTCGATCCCGGTGGAGACGAGGTCGGCGGCGAGCCGGAGGGCCTCCGGGGACGTGTTCGAGTGGCGGAACCCACCGGTGTCGAACAGGAGCCCGGTGTACAGGAGCTCGGCGAGCGGCCGATCGATCGCGACCCCCCACCCGGGGAGCGCGCGGAGGACCATCCCGCAGGTGCTCTCAGCCGCGGCGTCGAGCCACGCGTGGGTGTACCCATCCGGCGCGGTCGACGCGTGGTGGTCGATGATCCCGCGCAGCGCCGCCCCGGCGAACCGGTCCGACACCGCCGGGTGCAGCCGGTGACGGTCTCCGTCGAGGATCACCACCGCCCGCGCCTCCAACCGAGCCACCCGGTCGTCCGGGATCATCTCGGTCGCTCCCGGCATCCACCGGTACCGATCCGGTGGCGTGCCCGCGACCCACACCTCGACCCCGCGCGCCCGCAGGACCCGCGCGAGCGCGAGGCACGCGCCGATGCTGTCGCCATCCGGGCCGACCGGGCCGGTCAACAGCACCGACCCGCACCCGAGCAGCGCGTCGAAGATCGCGTCCGCCGGGCTCATCTCACTCGGTCGTCAGCAGCGCGTCGAGGTCGTCGATCCCGCCCGCGTCGTCTCCGTCGGCGTCTCCGTCGGTGTCGGCGTCGGCCCCGAGCTCGCCCTCGCCCTCGCCCTCGCCCGACGGCTCACCGGCCGCCGCGTCCGCGCCCTCGCCCTCGCCCTTGCCCTTC
>JBEBJW010000803.1:0-4100 GCA_040079715.1 Myxococcota bacterium
GACTGGGCGCCCGCCCTCTGCGACGTGATGGTGCGGTGCGACCTCCAGGGGCGCACACTGCTGCGACCGTGCGGGTCCTGCAACGCGCGTCGCGTCGCCATCGAGCGTGGAGGGTCCGCGTTGACCATAAGGCGTGAATTGGACCGCGGGGCACGTCTTTTGGGCCGAAGCCTGCTGGCCGCGTGACCAAGACGAGATCGTCAAAGCTGACTGCGGCCCCACGTTCGGACGGTGGCGAAGTCGGCGGGTCCGCCGACGGGATCACCAGTGTGGTGGGCGCGGTGCCGTCCCGAGCAGGCCGGATGTCCGCGAGTTTGAGCAGCCCCACCTATGCCGGAAGTGGCGCGCTTGCGTATAAATTGGCCGAAAAGTTTGACTTTTATCAGGTAGGACCGGGCATCCTCGGCGTCGCGGACCTTCTGGGCACCACCACCTCCCGCGATCACCCGCACGGCGGCGTTCAGGCTTCGCCGCTGGGTCGCCACCGCCCGCCCGGAGTCCAGTCTCCCCGCCGGAAGTCGGACCGCGCGCAGGGCTGGCCCTTCTTGGCGGAGAGTTCGCCACCGCGCGTGCGGCTCACTTCACAGTGAGCGAGGTGTGGAACAGGTCGTTCGGGTCGATTGCGTGCTTCAACGCCCGCAAGCGCGCGTATACCGCGGGGTCGTCGTAGTACATGTCCCGCGTCGCCTGGTCGGTGATGTCGGTCTCGCCGAACGTGCCCCAGAACACGCGGCGCTCACGGCCATCGTTGTACGCGGCGTCGATCAGCGCCTGCATCCTCGCTTGGAGGGCCTCGGCCGCCCCGTCCCGACCGACGTCGTAGAAGAGGTCGAACACGAAGCAGAAAACGTAGTCGCGCTGCGGAATCGATGTCTCCGGGCGCCGACGTGAGTGGCGGAAGTTGCCGCCACCGATGAGCATCTGGAACACGAGGTGAACGCCCGGGGTGTCCTCGACGACCTCGTCGATCAGGTCCACAAACCCGTCGACGAATGCGTCTGACAGCGCGCTCACCGTACAGTTGACCCGCTTCTTGTACGGGTACCTGAACTCGCGGCCGTCGGCCGTCGTGCCGGGTGGGCGCCGGACGAAGTGGTCCGACCAGAACGAAAGCGGCTTGCGCCCCCGGATCGTGAACGCGCGCCACACACCCGCGCCGGTTTCGGCGGCGTCGATGATCGGCACGAACCGCGGGTGCCCCATGTCGGGGTCCTTCGGCCCGCCGAGGTCGCTGTGCACGAGTTCGACGAGGAGGAGCGGCGGCAGCCCGGGCTTCCACGCCGACTCGACCGTCATCATGAAGTCGATGTCCGGCAGGAGCGTGTCGGCGGCAACCTGGCGGGTCCACTCCTGGACCTCCGCCATGAGCGTCATGTAGCGCGCCCTCGAGTAGCGCCGGACCGCGGAGTACCCGAACGAGTCGGGGTGGTCGGCGTCGCGGACGCACTCAAACGTGTAGCGTGTCACGATCCCGAATGAGCCAGCGTTCCCGCCGAGGACGCCCCAGAAGAGCTCGTCGTCGGCCGTCGCCGGCGCGTCAGCAGGGCGGCTCACGTCGCGGATCGTGCCGTCCGCGAGGACGATTCGGAACGCCTTCACGTGGTCGAGCGCGAGCCCGAACGCCCGCGCGAGGTGGCCATAGCCGCCGGTCTGGGCATGGCCACCGACGCACACGCGCGGGCACTCGCCGTGAGGGATCGTGATCCCGCGCCCCCGAAGCTCTCGCGCGAGCCGGGTCAGCATCACGCCGGGCCCGACCTCCACCACGGTCGGCGACACTGGGAAGAGCTCCGCGAACGCCTCCATCGATAGGACGATCGTGTCGTCCCCACCGGACGACTTCGCGGTGTACTGGTGCCCCCCACTCCTCGCGACGACCTTCTTCCCCTGCTGCCGCGCGAACGCGAGGGCCGCCTGGATGTCGGGCTCGTGGAGCGGGTACGCGACCATGAACGGCCGGGTGCGCGCCGGCGGGTACGAGGTGGTCGCGTACTGGTGCGCGCGCGCGGCGTAGGACGGGTCTGATGGCAAGAACACCTCGCCCTCGAAGCCCGGGATACGCGGCGCCATTGTCGGGAACACCTCGAAGTCACGGTGCACGACCCGCACCGGGCGCGTCCTGGGCACGAGCGCCGCGAGTTCTGGTCCCCAGGACGCCGACGGCCGCGCCGAGAAGACGAAGCCGCTGAGCCGCACCCGGTCGTCTCGATCGAGCTGGACGCGGGCGACGATGTGCAGGTCGGGATCGACCTCGCCGGTGCCGTCCGTGCGCCACGCGAGCGCGCGGTCGACGTCGTCGGCGACGCGCGACAGGAGCTCGCCGAGGTCCGTGTTCGGGGCGACCACCTGGTCGAACCGCTCCGTGCGCAGCACTGGGTCCGCCGCAACGTCGAACCCAGCGTCCATGACTGATCGGATCACGTCGCGGCCGACGTAGCCCTCCGCGATGACCTCACCGGCGAGTTCGGCCGGCAGGTTGGCCATTGCACGCCCCACCAGCGCCACGACCGCCGTCCTGTCGTCCGCCTGACCGCCGGAGCCAGTGATCCGGATAAGCGACAGGTCGTGCCGCACGTTCAGCGCATCCAGCACAACGTCGGAGCGCTCAGGGATGGTCGTCCCGACGAACAGCGCCCGCGTCAGCGCGAGGAACGCTTCCCGGCCCGGGTAGGGCATGGTCCGCCGCTCCATCCATAGGTCGTCGGCCTGCGCCGGGGTGAATTCTACCGCGCCGAGCACCGCCTCCGCCTCGACGACCCGCGCGAGAGCCTTGGGCCCGTTCCGCACGATCGCGCCGGCGTCTGCGGTAACGCCTTTCACCCGGGTGACGTAATCGGACAGCGCCCCAAGGGTGCGCATCAACGGCGACGGCCCCTCGTTCAAGACGTTCGAGGCGACGCTCAGCGAAGGCACGTCCGAGAGCGGCAACGCGAGCCCGTGCTCGAACAGCCGGGCCGACACCGCCTCGACGGTCGCACCAGCGTAGGCGTGCACCACATCGCCCTTCACGTCGACCTCGTTCAGCTCGGTCAGCTGGATGACGATGCCGCCGCCTGCGTCCACAGTCTCGGTGGTGGTGGCGACGATCCCGCTGCGCACGAAGGTCCGCTGGCCCCGCGACAGCGCGATCGCCGTCGCGAGATCAGCGGGCGACATGGGGATCCAAATCTGACGCGGGTGCGCGACGCCGAGGGGCGCGAACATCGACTCGAGCGGCGCTCGGACGCTCCGGCCCCGGAATTCGGCGGGGCCCGGGACGCCTGACGCAGCCTCCATCGTCCTTGAGCGACCGGTCTCGCGGGTCGTCAGCTTCTTCTTCGTCGTGGGCTTCTTCTTGTCGGCCACAGCAACCTCCGTCCGCCGCGGTGCGGCGCGCCGATGATGCCGCATACGCGCCCAGACTTGCGACCTCGGGACGGAGCCGCTCTGTTGTACTGGGGCGGTTTCCAGATGGACCAAACAGGGGTTTGGTCGAGGGACGGCAGCCCACAGCGCGCGGAGGTGGGGGCACGCCGCAAGCAGCGGACTTGCGCCGTGGCCATCCACGGCGAGAGGCCGCGGCGTGACGACCGGGTGATCGGGACCGGCGGGAGGTGCCCGTGATGTCGACGCCGGTTGTTCGCTGTCGCAGGTGCGGACTTGCGGAGGCGACCAGGCTCGACTCGCCCGAAGCCAGCCGCGAAGCTCGCAGCCACGCCATGGTTGGCGGCTTCTTCGCGCGAGGTTCGCGTAGGGGAGGCCTTAGCCAACCAAATTTGGCAAATCGAATGCCGCCACCCGTGCGACCAGATCCGCTGGCCTCGGCCGGCAGTACACCTTCTCGAGCATCATCAGGTCCGTGTGCCGCAGGATCCGCCGCGCCACGTCCTTCTCCACCCCGATCGACCACGCGATCGTCGCGAACGAGTGCCGCAGCAGGTACGGCGTCACCGTCCGCTCGATCCCCGCCGCCTCCTTGTCCTCGTGCAGCGCCTTCCGGAAGTCCTTCAGCGGCTTGCCGTTGTACAGGAAGCACCGCCCCGTCGCCGGCCGCTCCCGCCGCTCCCACAGCGCCTGCAGCTCCCGATCCGCGAGCGGCGTCATCGGGATCGTGTCCGCCG
>JBEBJW010000804.1:0-4097 GCA_040079715.1 Myxococcota bacterium
AGAGCGAGGCCGGGAGCACGATGCGAGCGAGCTCCACACGCTCACCCGAGGGCGACGAGAGATACGGGGCCACTGTCACGGCGCCGGCCGGCGAGGGGGTGAACGAGGCGCCACCCGGTGTCGTGAGCCCGCGGCCGACGTGCGGATCCCGTCAGCCGGCGCGGACCACGTAGATCGGGGGGAGGTGGGTCGACACGGTCTGCCACCGCCGCCCGCCGTCGCCCGAGGCCCACAGCCCGCCGGTGGTGCTGCCGAACGCGAGCGCGTCGCCGGTGGCGTCGACGTCGAGGGCGTGGCGGTACACGAGGTCGTACGCGTGGTGCTGCGGGAGCCCGTCGGTCACCACGTCGAACGACCGGCCGCCGTCGGACGTGCGCGCGACCACCACCCGCGCCCCGACCGCGATCCGCGACGCGTCGGAGTCTGCGGGGACGAACCATGCAGTGTCCGGATCCTGCGGGTGGACCGCGACCGCGAACCCGAACGACGACGGCGGGACCTCGAGCTCGGTCCAGCTGTCTCCCCGGTCGGTCGACCGGAACGCGCCGCTGTGATGCTGACACCACAGCACGTCCGGGTTCGACGGGGCGGCGACGATCCGGTGCGGGTCCTGGGCCGTCCGGTCGCCCTTGCGCTCGGGGGGCATGTACCGGGCGGCGAGGCCGTCGCCCTCGAGGGTGAACGACCCGCCGCCGTCGCGGGTCCGCCAGACCCCGCCGATGCTCACCCCGACCACGAGGTCCCCGGGATCCGTCGGGTGGGCGCACACCGAGTGGATCCCCGGCTGGTCGAACCCGCCGCCGAACCACCGGGCGCGCTCCGGGCGGTCCCACAGCGACCGGATCAGGGTCCACGACGCGCCGCGGTCCACGCTCCGGAACAACCCGCCGGGGATCGTGCCGCACCACAGCGCGCCGTCCGGGCCGGCCTCGAGCGACCAGATCGTCGACACCGACGCGTCGGTCCCGTCCGGCAGCTTCGGCGCGGGCAGCTCGGTCCAGGTCGCGCCGCGATCGTCGCTCCGGTGGAGCTTCGGCCCGAAGTGCCCGTGCTCGAGCCCGGCGTACACGGTGTCGCCGACCGCGAGCACCATCGGCACCCGGACCCCGACGAACGCCGGCGCGCCGATCGCGTCGCCGTCGATCCGGAACAGCCCCTTGCGCGTCCCGACCCACCACGTGGACATGGTCAACCCCCCGACAGCGCCTGCATCACGAACACCCGGTCGTCCGGGCCCACCGCGTCGGCGAGGCCCTCCCGATCGGTCACCTGCTCGCCGTTGACGAACACCACGACGTGCTTGCGGAGCGCGCCGCGGTCGTCGAGGACGTACGCGCGGGTCTCGGGCCGGGTCGCGAACGCGGCCTCGAGCACGGCCCGGACCGACCCCCCGGCGAAGCTGCCGGCGGGGCAGGCGACCACCCGCTCGAGGTTCGGCGTGAACGACAGGTGCGGCATCCGGAGGTTCTACCTCAGCGGACCTCGCGGACGAACAGGAACCACGCATCGCCCTGGTCCGACGCGCCACACTTCTTGCGGGCGTCGTCCTCGCCCCAGTCGGTCCCGTCGAGCTCGTTCGAGTCCATCCCGCGATCGTCGAAGTCGATCGTGAAGTCCCCGGTGTCGCCGCACGAGTCCTCGCCCTCGTGGTACCCGAAGTCCCACCGGTTGTCCTCGGCGAGCTCCTTGCCGTCGAGGTTGTTCCGGCGGCGCATCGGCGCGATGGCGCCCGCGCCGTTGTTCTGGTCGAAGCAGGACTGCGCGTCGGTGCCGGTGGTGAACGCGTGGTACCACGGCACCCCGTAGAACGTGAGGTCGACGTCGAACGCGTCGGACTGCGCGTCGAGCTTGCACGCGAACCGCAGGTCGCTCGTGTCCGGGATCAGGTCGCGGAGGCCCTGCCACACGGTGTCGTGGCCAGTCGTCGGGTGGAGCGTGGTCAGGTTGGCGTGGGTCGGGAACGAGCCCGCGTCGTTCAGGGTGACCCCGGCGCCGCTCGACGCGACCAGCGTCCAGCCGCCCTCGTCGGTGTCCATGTCGCAGTACACGTCGGCGAACAGGCCCGCGACCGGCTCGATCGGGTACACGCCGGACGGGGAGTCCGCGAACCCGGCGAGCCACTCGGCGCAGCTCGCGCACTCGGTCGAGCCCGAGCAGTCGGCGTCGACGAGATCGTCGCACGGGTCGACCGCGCCGGGGAACACGGCGTCGTCGGCGTCGTCGCAGTCGAGCCCGGCCGACGCCGGCGCCAGCCCGGGCCCGGGGGCGAGGCACGCGACGGTCAGCTCGACCCCGTCGCCGACCCCGTCGCCGTCTTCGTCGAGCAGCCAGCCCTGCTCGACGGTCGAGCGGGGATCGGCGTCGTCGCAGTCGTCGGCGTTGTCGACCGGGTACTCCGCGGTCGGCACGCACGCGAGGCTCGCGTCGGCCGGGTCGCCGAACCCGTCGTCGTCGGCGTCGGCGTAGAACGTCGTCTCCGACGCGGGATCGAGCGACGCGTCGAACATGTCCGGCCGCAGGTCGCAGTCGTCGTCGTACCCGTTGCACACCTCGACCGCGAGCGGGTTCACCGCCGCGTCCCGGTCGTCGCAGTCGGACGCGTCCACCACCGCGCCGGCGTCGGGCGCGCACTGGAGCACGTCGGCGACCGCGGCCCCGAACCCGTCCTGGTCCTGGTCGCGGTGGAACGCCGAGAACGTCGCCGGGTCGGTGCTCGGGTCGTCGTCGTCGGTCAGCCCGTCGCAGTCGTCGTCGCGCCCGTCGCACACCTCGGGGGCGGCCGGGTTGACGTCGGCGTCGGCGTCGTCGCAGTCGAGGCCGAGCTGCTGCGGCAACAGCGCGTCGTCGGGCGGAGTGCACTGGAACGCGACCTCGGCCCCGCCGCCGAACCCGTCGCCGTCGGCGTCCGCGTACCAGCCCTGATCGCGGAACCAGTTGGCGTCCGTGTCGTCGCAGTCGTCCCCGTCGGTGATCCCGAGGGACGGGTCGCGCTCGCAGCTGTACACCACGGTCGACGCGTCCCCGTGCCCGTCGCCGTCGGCGTCGGTGTAGTACGCGTTCGCCGACGCGGGATCGAGGTCCGGGTCGTCGTCGCCGAGCAGCCCGTCGCAGTCGTCGTCGGCGGCGCTGCACGACTCGGGCTGGCCCGGGTGGACGTTGATCCGCGCGTCGTCGCAGTCGCCCGCGGCGTCGGTGTACCCGGCGGGGCCGTCGCACGCCATCAGCGGGTCGCCGTCGACGCCGTAGCCGTCACCGTCCGCGTCGGGGTACCACCCGGTGAGCCCGGCCGGATCGAGGTCGTCGTCCGCCTCGTCCCCGAGCGCGTCGCAGTCGTCGTCGATCCCGTTGCAGACCTCGGTGGCACCCGGGAACACCGCGTGGGCGGCGTCGTCGCAGTCGGTGGCGTCGGCGACCCACGACACGTCGGGAGCCCTGCACGCCTCGACGGTCTCGTCGAGGTTCCCGAACCCGTCGTTGTCGCGGTCGGCGTACCACAGCGTGGTCGGCAGGCCGCCGTCGACCGCGCCGTCGCAGTCGTTGTCGAGCCCGTCGCACGCCTCGTCGGCGCCCGGGAACACGGCGGCGGAGGCGTCGTCGCAGTCGTCGTTGTTCGCGACCTCGCCCGCGGCGGGGGTGCAGGTGTAGCGGGTGTCGTCGCCGGCGCCGAAGCCGTCGCCGTCGCCGTCGGCCCACACCCACGCGCCGTCCGCGCAGTCCTCGGGCGAGGAACCGCACCCCGGCACCGCCACGGCCGCGATCGCCGCGACCAGCCACCACCCGGATCTCGTCGACATCGCTGTTCCCCCCGAACCCCGCGGATCGGCTCCGCGGTCGGGCAGGGTAGGTCCGCCATCCGGGCTGAGTCGACTTAAACGCGTCGGTGGGTGGCGTGGCCGGCTGGACACCCTCGACCGTCGTCACATGTTCGGGGGACACCGCTCGATCTGATTGACAGTTTTGACGAGGGGGGGGGTAGGCTGACATTCACGGAGGTCAGTGATGAGCGCGTCGAAGGGAACGAAGTGGATCCAGGGCCAGATGACGCCCACCAACGCCACCTACACCACGATGTTGCTGGGCCCGGTGATGTTGGCCTA
>JBEBJW010000805.1:0-4094 GCA_040079715.1 Myxococcota bacterium
CGCCCGCCCGCCGCGGTACCGCTTCCACCCGGCGAGGTCGGTCGCGTGGCGGCACACCGCGATCGCGTCGGGGCCGGGGGCCCCCCCGGCGACGGGCCCGTACGGGAGCGCCTCGGGCAGGCCGTCGTCGACCCCGACCGCGTACGCGAGGGTGTCCCGGGCGAACGCCTGACCGACGCCGCTGGTGAACACGATCCGACCGGACGGGTCGAACCCGACGACCTGCGCGCTGTCGCCGTGCCACGACCGCCGCCGGACCGCGCCGCCGTCGGCGTCGACGACGTACACCTCCCGCACCCCCTCCTCGGTCCCGTCGAACGCGATCCACCGCCCGTCGGGCGACAGCCGCGGGCGGGCGCACGCCCCGAGCCCGGTGGTCAGCCTGCGCGCGAGCCCGCCGTCGACGGGCGCGACCCACAGGTCGTCTTCGCACACGAACACCACCCGATCGCCGTGCACCGTGGGGTAGCGGAGCCAGCCGAGCGTCATCGAGTCCCTCCGTCGGTCGTGCCCCGTATCGCGGCCGGGCGGGCCGACGGCGAGCGGGTGAACCACAGGCGCAGTACGGTGCCGCGAGCGGAGGCGCGATGACGTTGAGCGAGGCGGTCGCCGATCCGGGCCGGCGGGACGCGATCGTCGCCGATTGCGTGCGGCTGGTGGACGACGAGGTCCGGGGGAAGTCCGGCCTGACCGGCGCGGCGGTGCGGGCGGGATACGCAGCGTTTCAACGAGTCAAGCCGGGGATTGTCCGCGCGGCGGTGATCCGCCTGTTGCCGGAGATGGCGCCGGCGCTCGAGGGCCACTGGACCGCGTCGGCGGCGGGGGGCGGGGCGGACCGGTATTTCCGGGCGAACGATCGACGGATCGCCGAGGACCTGCTCACGGTCACCGACCGGCTCGCCGCGCGCTCGACCAACCGGGTCCTGACGAAGCTGTACGGCTCGCTCCGTCCGTCGGCGGTGACCCACGTGGTCGCGGCGGTCCCCCGGATCCCGGCCCTGCTGCGGGCCCACCTCCCGGATCCCGGTCCGCTGGGGTGACCGCCGGGGGCCGCCCGGCCGGCGCGCAGTCGTGTAGACTGCGCTTCATGTACGGGCTGGTCACAGAAGGGGAGCCGTTCCGCGTGTTCGCGCGGCGCGAGAGCACAGGTGCGAACGCCCTCGTCATCCGGTTCGAGTGCAAGGAGGGGATGGGCGTGCTCGGGCTGCGGAAGTCCGGCCGTTCGGACCCCGCACCGTCCGCGGCGTACGAGGAGGAGGAGATCGACCCGGCGTCGCTGCGCGCGGGGCGGTTCGTCCACGTCTTGCCATCCGGCCAACGGCAGAGCTACGCGCTGTCGCGGATCTCGGCCGACGTGGCCGGGCGCCTGCCGACCGACCGGTGGGTCGAGCTCAAGCCGCACACCGAGTACGGGTTCCGGTACCTCGTCGCGCCGGACGCCGAGCTCGACGGCACCAAGGCCGCGGTCCAGATCGCCGGGGCCGCCGGCGCGGGTCGGGCCGACGCGGCGCGTGAGCCGACGATCCCGATCCACCGCGAGCCGCCGCAGCCGCACGGGGTGGCATCGGCGGGGTCGGTGGCGCCGCAGCCGCACGCGATGGCGCCGGCGCCGATGGCGTCGACGCCGATGGCCGCACCGCTCGCCGCCGGCCTGCGCGAGGTGTCGCTGCCGATCCGCGAGGCGACGGGCCCGCTGCCGCCGGTCGCCCCGAGCGGTCCGATCTCGGTCCCGATCCCGCCCGCGCCGGCGGTGATCTCGGACGCCGCGATGCGGGTGATGTCGAAGGATCAGGTGATCGACGCGCTCCGCGCCGAGATTCACAAGGTCCACGTGCTCCAGCAGCGGGTCGTCGACCTCGAGGAGGGCGTCCGTCGGTCGCGCGCGCGCGAGCGCGACCTGATCGAGCTCCTCGCGAAGTGGGAGAGCCGGTAGGAGCCCGCAGGGATCGGCCCCGCAGGGAGCGGCCCAGGGTCGCCGGTCCCGACGCCGCGTTCACATCACCGCGATCGACATCAGCGTCAGCACGATCCCGAGCACCAAAAGCTGGAACCCGCCACCGAGCGCGAGCGCGACCGATCGGCGCTGGGTGAAGCTCGCGAACATCATCCCGAGCATCGTCATCTCGAGGACGTTCAGCGCGAAGAAGCTGGCGAACTCGGTGGGACCCATCGCCCAGAACGGCTCGAGCAAGGCGCTCGAGTTGTGGACCACCGCCCACACCCCGAGTCCGCCGAGGGTCGCCGACAGGACCGGGTCCCGGCTCGCCCGCACGTCGAGCTTGATCTTCGGCGACGCGATCTGCGCCGCGACGATCGACACGAACGACGCGAGCGCGAACGCCGGGAGCGAGAACGGCGCGGCGGCGAGGATCCCGTGGGTGACCCCGGTCGCGGCGAGCACGATCGGGAACACGAGGTAGCAGGTGACGAACACCAGGGACAACCAGGTGAACATCGCGCCGCCCAGCGCGCGGACCGGGAGCTCGCGGGCGGTGTCGTCGGTGCGTTCGGTCGGGGGAACCTGGACGAGGTCCGAGCGATCGAGCAACGCCTCCACTTCGCGCTCGAGGTCGGTCGCCCTGGGTCGGGTCGGGATCGTCACCCGGTCGAATCGAGTCGCCATCCGTTCGGCTCCGTGACCGTCGCTGCTATGGCTCCATCGTAGGCGGTTCCCGGCGCGCGTGGATGTATCGGGTTGTCATGGATCGCCGAGGGCGGCCCCGCGGGCGGATCGTGGCCCGGCCGATCGCTCGAGGGGACCAGGCATGACGACGCCCGGGACGCGCGACGCGGAGGATCGCGTGCGGCCCGGGCGACCGGCCCGTGGACGAGCCGGAGGAGCGTCGGATCGGACTACGCCGCGCCGTGCTGCTCGAGCCAGCCCTTCACGTCGTCGTTGCCGACCTGCATCATCGCGTACGCGCTGCCGGCCGCCGTGAGGATGTTGAAGCCGAACAGGCCGCCGATGATCCCGGCGATCGCGGCGTTCTTCGCGGCGGGGCTGGGCTCGCCGTTGTACATCTGCCAGCCGATCCACGCCTGATACCCCCCGGCGGCGGCCGGGATCAGCCACAGCACGCCGATGCAGATCAAGAGCATGCTCAGGACCCACATCAGGTTCGTCAGGACCGTGAACGCACCACACACCAGGTTGATCATGCCGGCGGTCTTGTAGGGGGCAGGAACTTCCACGTCGGACCTCACATGCGTTTCATGGACCGGTCCCCCGTCACGCGTTCAGAGCCGCGTGTCAACCCGTGGACCGCACGCCGGTGTAGCATGTTGCGGATGACCGACCAACCGGAAACCTCGGATCACCGTGCGCCTCCCTCCTCCGCCGTCGGATCGGCCGGCCGGGCGCCCCCGGGCACCGCGTCCTCGCCCCACGCAGGGCGGTGGTTCGCCGGCTCGACGGGCGCGGCCGGGTCGACGTTCGCCGGTCCCTCGTTCGTCCCGGGCGCGGCGGGAGACCCGCCCCTCGCGGCGGCGGTGTCGCTCGCGGCGGCGTACGCGTGCGGGTCGATCCCGACCGCGTTCACCCTCCTGTGGCTCGGGTTCGACGACCCGGAGGTCCTGCTGGTGTGGGTGGTCGCCACCGCGGTGGTGGCGGCGCCGATGGCCGCGGTCGTCGCCGCGGTGGGGTGGCGCGCCGAGCGGGCGATGACCGGGCGGGTGCCTCCGCGGCCGATCGCGTGGGTACCGCTCGCGGTCGGGGTGGTGGGGACGGCCCACTGGGCGCCGCTGTGCCCGTGGTCGCCCCTGTTGATCGGGGCGTCGATGTTGTCTCCGTCGAGGGCCCACGTGTTCCTGCCCCTGGCGGTGATCGGCGTGGTCCCGTGGGTCCTGACCACCGGCGCGCTCGCGCTCGCGGTCCTCGGCCGGCGATCGGTGGTCGGGCGGAGCTGGGAGCGGGCCACCGCGGCCGATCCGGGCCCGTCCCTCGTCCCGACCTCGGTGCCGGCGGCGATCGGGTACGCGCTGTCCCTCGCAGCCCCGTCGGCGCTGTGGCTCGCGTGGGCGGACGAGGCGTTCGATCGGTCGCGCGGGTCGCTCGCGGTGATCGCGTGGCTGCTGCTCGGCGCGGGGTGCGGGAT
>JBEBJW010000806.1:0-4090 GCA_040079715.1 Myxococcota bacterium
CCCCGGGTCCCTCGCCGTCGGCCGCGAAGCCGCCGGCCCCCGCCTCCGCCCGCGCCAGCACGGCCGGGCTGTACGGCGGCGGCTCGGTCCCGACGATCCGGGACTCGGACGAGCCCCGTCCGCGCGCGGCGGCGATTCAGCTCAATGCGTCCGGCTCCGGCGCCCGGGTCCTCGGGCTCGAGGAAGAAGAAGAGCCGATCGAGATCGGCGAGGCCGAGGACGAAGACGACATCGACCTCGACGGCGGGGGCGGGTTCTCGGTCCGCCTGCACGACGAGTACGACGAGGAGGAGGAGGACGCCGAAGGCGAGCTCGGCGAGGAAGACCTCGAGGTCATCCAGCCGGCGCAGGCCCCGATGGTCGGCCCGACGGCCGAAGAGATCCGGTCGATGCTGATCCGCGCCCAGAACGCGGCCAAGGCGGGCGACCTCCAGGGCGGCGCGGACCTGTACTCCGACCTGATCGACTGCGACCCGGACAACGTCCTGGCCTATGTGTCTCGCGGGCGGTTGTACCTCGATCTCGGCGACTACAGCCGGGCGATGAGCGACTTCCAGCGCGCGGAGGACCTCGCGCCGGACGATCCCGAGCCCCAGGTGGCGATCGGCGACCTGTACTTCGCCCGCAAGGACTACCGCAAGGCGATCGACTACTTCAACGCCGCGCTCGAGGTGGCGCCGAACCACGCGATGGCGTTCTGCCGGCGCGGGATCAGCCACTACTACCGGAAGAACTACAAGGAAGCGGTCGACGACCTGTACCGCGCCGAGCGGCTCGATCCGGACATCCCGAACATCCAGACCTACGTCTCGATGGCCCGGAAGAAGACCAAGCGGTGATCGGCCTGTCCGGCGGTGCGTAGTCCGCTACGCACCGATCCGGTCGGACCGCGAACCGGTCGACGCACCTCGCGCCGTCCCGAACGGAGGAACGCCATGTTCGGGCGGTTCGGAGCGCGGCACGGGTGTTGCAAGAGGGACGCGTCCGAGCGACTCCAGCGACTCCCGAGAGGTTCCCATGGTGACGACCCAGACCGTGTCGACCGACCTGCTCCGCAACCGGAACAAGGCCGTGGCGAAGAGCTTCTACCGGCAGCTGAAGACCGAGGGCTTCTCGCACGAGCAGATCATCGAGCTGTCGGCGACCCTGCTCGACCTGGTGAACGAGGACCTGAAGGACCGCACCGCCACGTCGTGAGCCGCGCGCGGTTATGCTCGGCCCCGGCGGGGGTTCGATGGTCGACGAACAGGCGCGGGCCGGGCTGAAGGCGATCGAAGAGCACCGATACGACGACGCAGTGCGGGCGCTGACCGCAGCCGTCGCCGGCGCAGCCGATCGGCCGGACCTGAACCACGCGCTCGGCATCGCCCACCTCCGGCGCGGCGACGTCGGCAACGGCGTGCCGTTCCTCGAGTCCGCCGTGCGGTTGGCCGCCCCGTACACCGATCCGCGCCACCAGCCGCTCCGCAAGGACTTCCAGCTCACCCTCGCGACCGCGTACCAGGTGCTCGACCGGGTGCGCGACGCCGAGCGGACGCTGGTCGACGGGATCGCCGCCTGGCCGGACGCGATCGAGGCCCGGCTGCAGCTCGGTCAGCTCCTGCTGTCGTCGTGTCGGCCGGTCGAGGCGTGCCGGGTGTACGACGCCGCGGTCGACTGGCTCGACAAGGAGCAGCGGGTCGCGGCCGAGGCGCTGGTCGGCACCGTGCGGGCGTTCCTCGCGTCCGGCCACGACGCGTCGGTGTTCCTCGAGGCCCACGGCGACAGCTACCGGGCGTACTTCGACCAGGTCGCCGACGCGCAGGCCGAGCACGGGTGGTACGCGGAGGCCGCCCGGATGAGCCGCGGGGCCGACGGCGAGCTGCGGCCGGTCGTGCCGGACGGCGTGCGGCCGTACGCGCTCGTCCGGGTCGATCTGGTGAACCCGGCCGACGGCGCCGTCTCCGGCGTGTACTCCGAGCAGGAGCCGATGATCGTCGCGATCGACGGGCTCGAGCCGCTCGCCCAGGTCCCGGTGACGCTCCCGTGGCCCGGCTACCCGTTCGAGGTGTGGGTGTCGTCGCGGTGCCCGTGGCACTGGCTGTCGGTGGTCGTGGAGCTGGCCGCGCCGGCGCCGGGAGACGAGCGGATCGGCCGGGTCGACGGGGCGATCGGGAGCTGGTACCTCGCCGGCTACAACGGGGAGTTCGGCGACGCCGATCGCGGGCGGTTCCACTACGTGACCGACCCCGAGCCCGTCGGCGCCGCCGCGGTCGCGTACACCGTCGACCTCGGTCGGGCCGGGTTCCACGCGATCCGCGACCTGCTGCGCCGCCTGGCGGTGGTCCACGACGCGACGCCGATCCGGCGGGTGCTGTTCGGCGAGGGGAGGATTCCGGAATGACGAACGCGATCCCGCGGGCGCTGCTCGTGTCGCTCCGCGACCCGCACGATCCGATGGCGCACCACGAGCGGCGGTGCTTCGCCGATCGGTCGCGGCTGCCGGAGTCCGCGGTCGAGGTCCACTCGATGGTCGACGGGCGGCCGGACCGGGCGACGTTGTCCCGGTACGACGTGGTGTTCTTCGGCGGCTCGGGCGCGTACTCCGTCCTGGACGACGTCCCGTGGATCCGCGACGGCCTCGCCACGCTGTGCGACGTGGTGGCGCTCCGGATCCCGTCGTGGGCGAGCTGCTTCGGGTTCCAGGGGCTGTCGAAGGCGCTCGGCGGCGAGGTGATCCGCGACGACGCCCGCCAGGAGCTCGGGGCGTACGAGCTCGCCCTGACCGACGCCGGCCGCGCGGACCCGGTGATCGGCGTGCTGCCGCCGGTGTTCTGGGGGCAGGAGGGCCACCACGACCACGTGATCGGCCTGCCGCCGGGGGTGACGCTGCTGGCGGTGGGGCAGGGGATCCACAACCAGGCGTTCCGGGTCGACGGCACGCCGGTCTACGCGAGCCAGTTCCACCCCGAGCTGACGATCGAGACCACCGTCGACCGGTTCGTGCACTACGCCGCGCTGTACAGCGAGCCCGGCACCACCGACGCGGTCGTGGCCAAGCTCCGCGGCGGGTACGACACCCCTGAGATGGCAGAGGTGCTCGCCCGGCTGGTGTGGGCCCGCTGACCGCTACAGGTAGTAGTTCAGCTGGACCATGACCGAGCCGTAGTGGAACTGCCACCAGTTCTGCATGTACGGCACGGTCGCGCCGAGGTTGACCTCGATGTTCCGCTCCGGGGAGTTCCCGGGGAAGAACTTCATCCCGAAGTCCGCGACGTTGAACTGGAACGCCCCGCCGGCGAACGCGCCGTCGGCCGGGAGCGGCCGCACGTACAGCCGGGTCTCGGCGAACAGCCCGACCCGCTCCGACGCGGCGTAGTACAGCGCGAGCCCGCCGAGCCCGGCCGGGGCCGTCGACGGGCGGAACTCGATGTCGACCCCGCCCTGGAGCTGCGCGTCGAGCTTGCCGAACCGCTTGCCGATCGCCAGCTGCGGCCGAAACCCGGGGTACGCCGGGTTGATGTTCATCCGGAAGTCGCCGATCGCGGTCAGCAGCATCCCGGTGCGGACCGACTTCACCAGCGCCCACCGCGCGCCGGCTTCCACGTTCACCCCGAGGTACCGCCCGTGGAGCCCGCCGTGGATCGAGAACGTCCGCGCGAGCTGGTGCTCGTAGTCGAGGGTCGGGGAGAGGTAATCGAGGTACCCCCACTCGCCACCGACCTGCAGCCGGGTGCGCGGGTCGATGTTCTCGAGCTGGAGCGCCTGGGAGAAGTGGAGCTCCTGGTCCATCGCGTCGACCGGACCGCCGCCCTCGGGGACCTTCGGGCCCTCGTAGATCGCGTCGGTGAGCTCCTCCATCCGGGCCTCGATCCGACGGCGGAACGCGGAGTTCGGGTACTTCGCGAGGTACTCCTCCCACCCGGCCAGCTCCTCGTCCGGGTCGAGCTTCGACAGCCGGGTGTTGACCGCGCGGTAGATCGTCTCCGAGTCGCCCGACCCGGGGCCGACCGGCTCGTCGCCGAGCAGATCGTCGCCCGCCTCGTCGTCGCGGAACGTGTCGAGCCCGTCGTCCTTGTCGTCGCCGTCGTCGGCGGGCGGGGGCTCGTCG
>JBEBJW010000807.1:0-4090 GCA_040079715.1 Myxococcota bacterium
GTCGCCGGGGCCTCGGGGATCCCCAGCAGGTCCCGACGCATCCACCGGGCCGGGCAGCTCGCGAACCGATCGAGCGCCGACGGGGACAGCTCGAGCGCCCGGGTGGTCGGCACCGGCGGGGCCGCGGTCCCGGGCGGGGGGACGCGGATCGGCGCCGGTCGTGCGTCGACGGCCGGGGGAACCTGCGCCGACGGGCCGGCGGTGCGGTCGACCAGCTGGACCCAGGTCATCCGGCTGCCGGGCTCGGCGTCGGGCGCGGGGGGCCCGATCAGCACCAGGGTGTCGCGGGCGCGGGTGCACGCGACGTACAGCAGGCGCCGCTCCTCGGCGTCCTGCTCGCGTCGGAGGGCCTCGGCCAAGGCCGAGTACAGCCCCGGACGGACCCGGACCTGGACGTCCGCGTCGGGATCGAGGACCCGGCTCGCGATCCGGAACCGGTCGCCGTCGAGGCGGGCGACCAGCAGCGGCGGCACCGAGGCGGACGGGCGCGCGCCGAGCTCGGGCACCACCACCACCGGGAACTCGAGCCCCTTCGCCGCGTGGACGGTGCACACGACCACCCGCGCCTCGGTCGGCACCAACGTCGACCTCGGCCGCGAGGCGATCCGCGACCTGTCCGAGCCCGAGCCCATCGAACGGAGCGACCCACGCCGCCAGCCGCTCGAGGTTCGCTGCGGCCCTCCCGGACGGGTCGTCGAGGGTCACCGCGGGCAGGGCCGCCCCGGCGAGGGCCCGGATCAGGGCCGACGGGGGCACGGCGTGGCGCAGGGCGAGCCACGGGGCGAGGCCAGGGTGGCGCCAGCCTGCCGCGGCCACCTCGGCGACCTCCGCGTCCAGGAGGGCCCCCAGCGGCGACCGCAGCGCGCCGACGATCGACAGCGGGTCTCCGACCGCCAGCGCCCGGACCCAGTTCACCGCGTCGACCACCTCCGGCCGGGTCCAGAACCCGACCCCGCTCACCACGACGTACGGGACGTGGTGGGCGCGCAGGGCCGCCTCGTACCGGGCCTGGCGGGTCCGCGAGCGGAGCAGGATCGCGATCCGGCCGGGATCGTCCACCAGAGCCGCTGCGATCCACCGGGCGGTCGCCTCGGCCTGATCGGCGTCCGCGACCCGGAGCTGGACCACCTGGCCGCCCGGATCGGGCCGGCGGGCGACCAGCGGAGCGTACGGCGCCTCCGGTCCGAGGATCGACGGGAACGTTCGGTTGAACCAATCGATCAGCGTCGGGCGGCTCCGGAAGTTGTCCGGCAGGACGATCGGGTCGACCCCGAGCTCGTCGATCGCCCGCCGGAACACCGACACGTCGCCGCCGCGGAACCCGTAGATCGCCTGCTTCGGGTCGCCGACCAGGAACAGCCGGTCCTCGGGGACCGCCGGGTTCGCTCGGGCCAACGCCCGGACCAGCGTCCACTGCGGCCCGTCGGTGTCCTGGAACTCGTCGACCATCAGGTACCGGAACCGGTCGCGGAGGGTGGTCCGGAGCCGCTCGTCACCGACCACCACCCGGATCGCGCGGCGCTGGAGCTCTTCGAACGTCAGCTTGCGCTGGCGGGTCAGCGTGACCCCGAGCCGAGCTGCGGCAGCGCGGACCCACCGGGCGAACGGCCCGAGCGCGGCCAGCAGCGCCCGATCGGCGGATGTCGGGAGCAGCCGGGCGGCCTCGGCCCGCGCGCCCCAATCGCCGAGGCGGGCGATCAGCACCTTCGACGCCTCCTTCGCCAGCTTGTACCGGCGCTCGTCCGGCCAGGTGTCGCGGGTGCCGAGGACCGTGTGGTGGTCGAGGCTCCGGACCGTGCCCGCGTCGGTGATCAGCACCTCGAGCACCTCGCGGTACCGAGCGTACACCGCCAGCGGGTCGTCGGCGGGTGCCGGCGATGTCTCTGCCGACAGCGCGTCGAGCGCCGGGATCAGGGTCCGGGTCACGAACGGCCCGCCGCCGGACGGCGCGGTCAGGCGGCGGAGGAGCTGGAGCGACGGCAGCCCGACCCCGTCGATCCACGCCCGGGCCTCGTCGGCGGTCGGGCGGGCCTCGGCGACCGCCTGCGCGAGGTCCACCCGGTCGGCGGCGTGGTCCGCCAACACCTCGTCGAGGATCCCGAGCCGGTCGAGCGCGACCCGGCCGGCGTCCACCAGGCCCGCCCGGCTCCCGAACGCGTCCAGCAGCGGCACCACGTCGGACGGGGTGGCGGCGAGGTGGGCCACCAGCGCGTCGTCCAGCGCCTGGTCGATCCACACCCGCGCCTCGCCCGGAGGGAGCGGCGTCGAACCGGGCGGGGTGCCGGTCTCGGCCGGGAACTCGCGCAGGATCCGCGCGCAGAACCCATGGAACGTCCCGATCCGCGCCCGATCGAACCGATCCTCGATCCGCTCGAGCGCCGGCACGATCCGGGGCACCTGGACCCGGGCGGCGGCGATCACCTGGAGCAGCGTCCGGTGGCACCGCTCGGCCATCTCGTGCGCCGCCTTGTCGGTGAACGTGAGGACCACCACCCGCTCGACGTCGTCGTCGCCGGTCGCCGCGAGGGCCAGCAGCAGCGCGACGTACCGCAGCGACAGCACGTGGGTCTTGCCCGCCCCCGCCCCGGCGGTGACCACGAGCTCGCGGTCGATCGCCAGCGCCGCCCGCTGCGCGTCGGTCAGGCCGTCGACGTCGAGCCGCACGGTGTGGCCGAGGTCGGTCAGCCGCACGGGTCACGCTCGGACGGGTCGCCGTGGCGCGCCGGGTCGACCCGACAGACCCGCCGGAACGGGCACCGCGGGCAGCCCGCCAGCTCGGGCGGGTGGCGGGTCGGCGGGAACACCCCCGCCACCAGCCGGGTCGCCTCCGCCGCCGCGGTCGCGAGCATCGCGTCGCGCCGATCCGCGTCGATCCTCACCGCCCGTCCGCGCTCCGACGCCGAGCACGCCGCGTCGAGCGCAGTCGGCTCCCCGGCGAACGCGGTCCGCTTCACCGCGTCCGGGCGAGCCAGCGACAGGAACGCCGCCGCGACCGGCGCTCCGGTCGACCGCGCGATCCACGCCCCGTACGCGATCGGCTGGAACGACAGCCCGGCCTCGATCCGCGCGCGGCCCGGCGGGGCGCCGGTCTTGTAGTCGGTGACCAGCCGGGCCCCGTTCGGGAGCCGATCCACCCGGTCGATCACCCCGCGGACCTCGATCGGACCGACCGCGAGGCCGGCGAACCGCTCCTCGACCGCCTCGGGGATCACCGGGACCCCGGCCGTCTCGGCGTCGAGCCACGCGCGCAGGATGCCGGCGGGACGGTCGTCGATCAGCCCGGCGAGCCACCGGGCCCGGGCGTACCCGTGAAACAGCGGGTCGAACCCACCCTCGGCCTCGACCGCGTCCAGCACCTCGACCGCGATCGCGTGGAGCCGGCGGCGCAGGGCCGGCGGGTCGGGATCGGCCGCGATCGGTCGCAGGTCGCGGTCCCGTAGCAGGCGCTCGAGGATCCGGTGGAGCGCGATCCCGCGCCGGCGGGGCTCGAGCTCGGGGGACGTGCGGTCGGGCGGCGCGACGCCGAGCACGTGGGTGTACCAGTACCGCGCCGGACACCCGAGGTACGTCTCGAGCGCGGTCACCGACACGGAGGTCGGCGGGCGCGGCGCGCGGTCGCCGAGGTACCCGTCGCGCGGTCCGAGCGGCCCCCGTCGCCCGTCGACCGCGTCCCGCTGGCGCGCGACCTCCGTCCGGTCCGGCGGATCGAGCTGGTCGAGCCACCCGTCCGGATCGAGGGCGGCGGCGCGCAGGCGGTCCGACCGGCTGGCGGGGCGGTCGATCGTCGGCGTGGCGACGAGCCGATCCCCGAGGCGGACCCCCGGAGCGGCGGTCGTGAGGTCGAGCAGCTCGGCCAACACCGGCGCCGGCGCGGTCGGCGCCCCGTCGATCGTCGCCGGCCACGACAGCACCACGGTCGCGGTCGGAGAGGCCTCGCGGAGCAGCGCCGCCAGCAGGTACCGCGCCTCGGTCATCGGATCGGCCGGGGCGGCGACCCCGAGGAACCCGGTCGGCGACGGGCGCGGGAACACGCCGCGGGCGAGCCCCACCACGAACGTGTGGCGCGGCGCGAGCCCCGCGAGGTCCCGGA
>JBEBJW010000808.1:0-4081 GCA_040079715.1 Myxococcota bacterium
CGTGTGTGCGGCGAAGCCGCCGGCCCCCTGAACCTCCGTCCGAGGGTCAGTCGAGCGCCCACTGGACCCGATCGGCGTCCTCGACCCGCCCGAGCCGGGTCCACTGGGCGAGCGCGAGCTCGAGCGCCTCGTGCGCCCGATCGCCCCACCCGCGGGCCAGCGCCGCCCGGCCGGCGTGCTCCGCCATCAGCGCCACGTCCGGCGACACGTACTGGGACGTGGACAGCGCCCGCGCGCCCTCGGCGAGGTGCCGGTCCCACGCCGGGCCGTCGCCCGCCTGGGCCGCCGCCGCGAGCTGGGCGAGGCGCACCGTGACCCACAGCGACCGGTTGCCGAACGCCACCGCCCGCGCCGCGCACCGATCGAGGTCGCCGGCGACCTTCGCCGCGTTGCCGTTCTCGACCTGGACGATCGCGATGTTGACCTCGGACGACAGCGCGGCGCTCTCGGTCCCGAGCGCCTGCCAGATCGAGGCGCTGGTCTTGTAGCAGTGGACGGCCTCGTCCCACAGCTGCCGGTGCCGCGCGATCTCGCCGAACGTCTCCCACGCGATCGCGAGCCCCCACCGGTGGCGGGCGGTCCGGTACGCGTCGCGGGCCTTGGCGGCGCACCGGGTGGCGTCCTGGAGGTCTCCCTGGTGGAGCGCGATCCCGGCGAGGCCGATCCACCCGTCGCCGATGCTGACCTCGTCGGTGACGCCGCGCGCGACCTCGAGGCACGCGCGGTACTCGGCCTCCGCCCCGGCGAACGCCCCGAGGTTCACCAGGGTCTGGCCGATCCGGGCGTGGAGGGTCGCCTCGGTCTGCGGGTCCACCGCGAGGGCGAGCCCCTCCCGGAACAGCTCGACCGCCCGATCGAACTCGCCCGCCATCCGCGCGAGGCGCCCCTGCTGGAGCCGGACCGTCGCGAGCAGGTCCCGCGGCCACCCGAACTTGCGGACCCCCGCCTCGAGCCGGGCGCAGGTCTCGAGCATCTGCTCCGGCCGATCGCGGTACCGGTGGACCGTGGCGGCGGCGCGCAGTCCGCGGACCCACCGCGGGTCGCCGTCCGGCAGGCGGAGGCGGGTCACCGCGTCGTCCCACTGGTCGAGCAGGGCGTCCGCCCGGTCGAACTCCCCTTCCCGACACCGCCCCTCGATCGCGTCGACCAGCGGCTCGAGCGCCGGATCGAGGTCGCCGGCGCCGAGGAGGTGCCGGGCGAGGCGCTCCGGGTTCGACGGGCCGAGCAGCAGGACCATCGCCGCGCACGCCCCGTGGTGCATCCGCGCCCGCCCCGCCTCCTCGGCCTGGCGCTCGAGGCTCTCGCGGAGCATCGAGTGGGCGAACACCCAGGTGCCCGCGCCGCCGGAGTCGTCCGGGCGGGCCAGGCGGTACGACAGCAGCGCGTCGACCAGATCCGGCGACGGCTCGAGCTCGATCGCCTCGCACGCCGTGCTCCACTCCTCGCGGTCGACCCGCTGGCCGAGGATCGCGGCGAGCTCGAGCGCGTACCGGTCCACGTCCGGGCGGTCGCGCAGGAGATCGTCGACCCGGGTGGCCCACGCGGCGTACAGGTCGTCCGGGAGGGTGACCTCGGCCCCGGCGCGGAGCTCGAACCCGCGCGGCCCCGGCATCAGGATCCCGCGCTGGACCCAGTCCCCGACCAGCTGGACCGCGAACATCGGGT
Source organism: Myxococcota bacterium (assembly GCA_040079715.1). GTDB lineage: Bacteria > Myxococcota_A > UBA796 > UBA796 > JACKER01. The sequence goes on from JBEBJW010000808.1 coordinate 1,666, forward strand.
TGCCGGCGGTCCGCTCCTCGACCAGCCGCGCGAGCGCGCCCTCGAGGCCGAGCAGCTCGTGGACCAGCGCCCGGTGCTGCTCCTGCGGGAGCGGTCCGACCGGCAGCCGGATCGAGGTCTTGTTCCGCGCGATCTCGTCGATCACCGACCGCTCGAGCGCGTTGTCGGCGAGCTCCTCGTCCCGGGCGGCGATCAGGATCAGCACCGGGGAGGCGCCCGTCTTGCCGGCCCCTTCGACCAGCGACTGGGCGAACTCGAGCGCGTCGAGGCCGAAGTGCGCGTCGTCGAGGAACATCACCACCGGCCGGCGGCGGGCCTGGTGCTCGACGAACCGCCGGACGACGCCGTGGCGATCGCCGGGGGACGAGAACACCCGCTCCCCGACCGTGCCCGGCGCGACGAGCTCGCCGATCCCGTCGAGGTCGTGGGCCAGATCGCCGGCCGTCCGGGCCACCGGGGCGTCGGGGCCCTCCAGCGCGGCGGTCACCCGCTGACGGATCTGGCCAGCGGACAGGCCGCCGGTCCGGAGGAACCGCGCCAGCAGCCCCGGCAACCCGTCGGACGGGCCGGACGGACGCCCGTGGCTCGTGTGCATCACGCTCGCCGCCCCGAGCTCGTGCGCGCGCTCGCACAGCCACTCGCCGAGGCGGGTCTTGCCGGCCCCGGCCGGGCCGTGCAGCACGACCACCCGCGGCTTGCCCGCCGACTTCACCGCCTTGAGCGCCTTCCACAGCGTGTCGCGCTCGGCCGAGCGGCCGATCATCGGGATCCGGCGCAGGCCGTACAGGCCGAGCCCCGCGCCGACGAGGCGGGTCGACGGTCGCGGGCCGCGCCGGCGCTTCCACCCGGCCGGGAGCGGCGGCAGGCGGTGGACCCCCGGGATCGTCGGGCCGCTGACCTCGCCCATCAGCCTGCGGACCTCGGGATCCGCCGCGTCGAACGCGAGGGTGGTCGTGTGGTCGTCCGGGACCGGGGCGTTCGCGGACGCGGCGACGGCGTCGGTCGCGCCGAACCCCTGGCACAGGGTGGCGAGGGCGTAGGCGGCGTCGGCGGCGAGCTGGTACCGGGCGGCCGGCTCGGGCTCGCACAGCGCGTGAAGCCAGGCCTCGAACCCGTCCGGGACCTGCATCCGCGGGACCAGCTTCGGCAGGCGGCGGGTCTGGGTGTTGCCGGCGACCTCGTCCGGGAACGGCCGCTGGCCCGTGACCAGCGCGTACGCGCAGCACCCGAGCGAGTACAGGTCGGTCCACGGCCCGTAGTCCCACCACCGGCCGAGGAGCTGCTCGGGCGGCATGTACGCGGGGGTGCCCCACCGGAACGGGTCGCCGGTGGCCGCCATCGCGTGCGCGATCCCGAAGTCGGTCAGCTTGAACGTGCCGCCGGCGTCGCGGCCGTTGCCGCCGGTGGCCGACGGGCGGAGCGGCTCGTACAGCACGTTCGACAGCTTGAGGTCGCGGTGGATCACCCCGCGGGCGTGGGCGTGGGCGAGCGCGTCGAGCAGCCCGCGGAGCACCCGCTCGACCTCGCGCCACGGCAGGTTGCCCATGTGGTCCGCGAGGGTCTGGCCTTCGACCAGCTCCATCGACAGGTACGGGGTGCCGGCGACGAGCTGGCCCTTGCTGGTCCGGGCGGCCTCCTGCGGGACCGACCCGTAGTCGAGCACCATCGCGATGTGCGGGTGGTCGAGGCTCGCGACCGCGCGGACCTCGTTCCGGAACGACTCGACGAACATCGGCCGCGACGAGCCCGCCGCGGTCAACACCTTCAACGCGACCGCGACCTGCTGCTGCCGGTGTCGGGCCCGCCACACCTCGCCCATCCCGCCGCGACCGATGCGCGCTTCCAGAACGAACGGCCCCAGCGAAATCGCTGCGATTCGACCTCCCCGGATGGTCGCGACCCGCACCCTACCTCAGTGTCGGTCACCCGGGGGCGGAGTCGCAACCGGGTCGTCGAAAGCGTCGGTCGGCCCCGGGGGCTCACCGTCGGCGGTCCCGGGCGCCCACGCGGCGCTCGTCCGGCCGATCGCCGGGCGGCGCGGTATGTCCGGATCGGAGGCGGCGATGTGGACGATCGGAGTCGCGGGGGTCGCAGGGGTGCTCGGCTGCCGGGCCGGTCCCGACGCGGACGTGCCCGGATCCGACCAGGACGGAGGCGGCACCGAGGTCGCCGCCACCGGTGACACCGCCACCGGCGATCCCACGCCGCCGTGGCCGCCCGCCGGGGCGGTGGCCGACGTGCAGGCGCTGGCCGGCACGGTGATCGTCGGGGAGCGGACCGCCGCGAACGCGGGAGGTCCCGCGATCGAGGTCGGAGGGCCGGGGGTCCCCGACCTGGTGATCGGGGCGTACGCCGGGTCCGTCGTTTGGCGGTTCGTGGGGCCGCTGCCCGCCGGCGAGGTCACGGTGGAGGCGGC
>JBEBJW010000809.1:0-4080 GCA_040079715.1 Myxococcota bacterium
GAGGTCGGGATCGACCACGTCGACGTTCGCGGCGTCGAACAGCGCGTCCAAGGTCGTCGCGCACCCCGTCCCCTGGCACCCGAGCGCCCCGCCGTGGACCTCGAGCGTGTCCTGGACCGGGTCGTACACCACCGCGCCGTCCGCGGCGCCGAACGTCGACAGGCCTGTGTGGTGCACGCCGAGCTCGCCCGCGCAGTACGGCCCGTCGGGGCAAGCGGGATCGAGGTCGGTGACCGTCGCACACTCGCCGGAGGGGGCGACGAAGGTCCGGGCGCCGCACGGATCGATCGCGATGCCGAGGTCCCAGTAGGTGCACCCGTCGTCCGCGTCGCACGGGCAGTAGAACACGGGCTCGTCGTGCGCTCCGCAGATGCCGTCGTCGGACCGGACGAAGTCCACGCCGACGCCGCCGAGCCCAGCCACGCGGACGAACCCCAGCGCGAGCTCGTCCTCGCGCATCCGATACACTGCGGGCGCCGGCGTGACCCGGTCGCCGCCCGCGTCCTCGTACCCGGTGACCAGCACGAACTCGCCCGGTCCGCCGGTGACGGCAGACGGCCGGTACGCGAGGCCGCCTCCGTAGGTGCCCCCCTCCGCCCGCGCGGCGTCGGAGATCAGGATCCACGGACACGCCCGGTCCGGGTTCGTCAGGTCGAGCAACCACAGCTCGTTGCTCGGCGGCGCGTACAGCCCGGCGCTGCCCCCGTACAACAGGATCCCGCGGTCGATCGTCCACTCGTCGTCGTTCACCACGAACGGGGTGGCGGCCACGAACGCGGTGACCTGAGCGTCGGGTCGCGCCGTCGGGACCCGCGCGCAAGCCGTCACGTCGACGCTGCCCTGCGCCATGCCCTCCGCGGGCGAGCCGGGCGGCGGATCCGCGGTGTCCACCGACTGGTCCTTGGTGCTCGGCGCCGGGCACCCCGCGATGACCACCAACCATACGAACCGCCCCATCGGCCCTCCCAGCGGTCGAGGTAGCCGCGCGGGCTCGATCGGCCTGTCGCAACAGTGTCGCAGCCGCTCGACGCCCTGCAGGTCGGGATCGCGAGCGGTCCGCCCATCCGAGTGTCCGCCAGTGGCGCTCCGGTCCGACGCGGCTCTGGTGTGGCGGACCGGCCACCCGGGTGAGGACGAGCTGGTGGCGACGACGACGAGCTGCGGCAGCTCCCGCTCGGTGACGGTGACGCGCTGCTACCGACCGGTGAGCGCCCCGTCGCGCTCGACGAACGACGGGACCCCCTCGCCAGCGTCCTCGGTGGCCATCCGCGGGCGCGACTCCGCCAGGCCCTGATCGAGCGTGGCCTCCGGCAGGGCTCCGGTGATCCACCGCCCGTCGATCGCGGCGAACACCCGCGCCGGCGCCCCGTCCACCACCGCGAGCCACCCGCCGCGGACCCGGCGGAACGCGGTCGGCACCCGGAACGCCGGCTCGGGGTCGATCACCAGCGCGCGGGACACCGCCGCCAGCAGCTCGGCCTCGCGGGTCGCCGGGTCGCCGATCGCGGCGCCCGCGCAGAACGCGGCGAACGCCTCCTCGACGCACGGCCCGACCCCGCAGCCGTCGACCTCGCGCACCGCCTCCCACTGGGGCGACGCGACGAATGCGGCCAGCAGCGCCTCTCGGTCCGGGTGGGCGGCGAACGTCGTCGGGAACGCGTCCTGGAGCGCGCCGATCCCGGCGGTCCGCGCCGACCCGCCCCGGGCCCGGACCACCGCCGCCGGCCCGTCGGCGTCCGGGGCGCGCAGCGCGGTCCACAGCCGCTCCACCGCCGCGACCGCGGTCGGTCCCTCGTCCGCGATCACGTCGACCGGCCAGACCGTCCGGGCCTCCGCCCCACACCGACTCTCCCCTCGTGGGGTGGACGCGCCGGACGCGCGCCAGCGGTCCACCCGGTCCTCGACCGCGGCGAGGCTCGCGGCACACGCGGGGGTCAGGTCGCCGTCGGCGTCGAGGGCCGGGTCTTCGAACGTGACCACCGCGAGGTTCGGGCACCGGTCGAGCAGCTGGTCCAGCAGGGCGAGCTGCTCGGGCAGGAGCAAGCCGTGGTGGGCGTCGTAGAACCGGCCGCCGGAGATCGCGCAGCCGGACAGGTGGAGCTCGAAGCAGGCGGCGAGCGGCAGCCGGTCGAGGTCGTCGAGCAGCGCCTCCCCGCGGTGTCCCTGCCGCCACCGCCACGACAGGAGGTGGCCCACGTCGAGGGTGCAGGCGCAGCCGCTGCCGTCGACCACCTGCTGGAACAGGTCGTACGCATCGATCCGGCCGACCACCGGGTCGAACCCGAGCAGGAGCGGCACCGACAGCGCCCGGTTGACCCGCTCGGCGTTCCGGACGCAGGTCGCGACGCCGTCCGCGGTCGCGATCGGCGGCAGCGGATACGGCAGGGAGTGGCCGTGGATCGACCACAGGCCGAGGTCCTCGTTGACCCACCGCAGCCCGTGCCGGGCGATCAGCGCCTCGGTCAGCGCGAGGGTCGGACCGAGGTCGCGGGGCTCGGGGCTCGCGAGGTTCAGCGTCGTGTGGTGGAGCGACCGCGCCGCGAGCGGTCCGGCGCGGTCCCACCAGTCGTCCCACCCGTCCCGGTAGGCGTCCGGATCGAGCCGACCGCGCGATCGCGGCTGCCACGACCCGAACGCGACCGCGAACCGGCCCCGGTGTCGGTCCCAGAACTTCGCCAGCCGCGGCCCCACCCGGTCTCCGGCCGGATCGCGGATCAACCCGGTCGGGCTCCCCCACGGCAGGTCGAACCCGACCCCGAGCCCGAGCCGATCCGTCGGCAGGCGGGGGTCGATCACAGGCCGCGCGCCGCGGTCGCGATCGCGGTGAGCTTCGCGGTGGTCGCGCAGTTCGCTGCGTTCGCCCGCTCGATGTCCTCCTGGCACGGGAACCCGTAGCAGTGCGTGCCGGGCTCGGGCTCCACCAGCAGCAGGTCGCCGAGCGCGACGATCGACAGCCCGGTCAACGCCGCGAGATCCGCCTCCGGGTCGCCCGAGCCGCACCCGTCGAGGGGGGCGGCCACCGCGCGCTCCGCCCGCTCGACCAACGCCGCGAGCCGGGCCGCCTGGTCCGAGACCTGCGCGATCTGGTCGGGGGTCAGCTCGTCCGGGCACGGGACCGAGTAGCAGCTCGCCGCGGTCGGCGGCGCCTTCAGCCACAGGTCGTGGACCTCGACCACCTCCAGCCGCGCCAGCCGGCCGAGATCGGCCCGCGACTGGCCCCAGTCTTCGAGGAACGCCGCGTATCCGTCGGCGCTGTCGGCCGGGACCGCCGCCGGGACGTGCGCCCCGCAGGCCGTCGCGCACAAACCACCCAACCAACCGAGGTTGTTCATCGCCACCTCCACGATCGACGTACCGGCGTCGGATCGGTCGGTCCATCCGAATGTTCGGAACGGGCGTGTACGATGGGACCGAACAATCGGAGGACCGATGGACCTCGACTCACTCCGGTGCTTCGTCGCCGCCGCGGACACCCTCGCGTTCCGGGCGGCGGCGGCGAAGGTCGCGCTGTCGCCGGGGGCGTTCAGCGATCGGCTCCGGCGGCTCGAGGACGAGCTCGGCGCGCCGCTGTTCGTCCGCACGACCCGCAGCGCCCGGCTGACCGAGGCCGGCCACCGGCTGTTGCCGCACGCCCAGCGGCTCCTCGACGCCGCCGATCGGTGCCGGGAGGTCGCGCAGGGCGTGACCGCCCCGACCCCGTTCGCGCTGACGATCGGCACCCGGTACGAGCTCGGGATGTCGTTCCTGGTCCCGGCGCTCGACCCGCTGGCGGCCGCCGTCCCCGAGCGGACGATCCACCTGTTCATGGCGGACACCCCGGACCTGCTCGCCCGGACCCTGCGCGGCGACCTCGACGCGGTGCTGTTCAGCGCCCGCCTGACCAGCCCGCGGCTCCAGTACGCGACGATCCACCCCGAGACCTACGTGTTCGTCGGCGCGACGCCGGACGTCACCGGACCGGACGCCGCGTCGGGCCACACCCTGGTCGACATCAGCGCGGACCTGCCCCTGTTCCGGTACCTGGTCGACGCGCTGCCCCCCGGGCCGCCGTGGGCGTTCGCGCGTCACCAGTACCTCGGC
>JBEBJW010000810.1:0-4077 GCA_040079715.1 Myxococcota bacterium
TCCGGGCGACCTGCCGGAGGAGGCGTGGTGGGCGTTCCACCGGGCGTGGGCGTGGACCCACCGGACCGAGCCGGACGCGATCGACCACGCGCTGGCCGAGCTCGCGACCGCCCGCCGCCTCGCGCCGCGGTTCGTGCGGGCGATCGACCTCGAGGCCGCGATCCGGGCCGATCGCGGGGAGCTCGACGCGGCGATCGCGGCGTACGAGCGGAGCCTCACGCTGGCGCCGGACCGGGGGAGCGTGGTCGGGACCCTGGCGTCGCTGTACCGCCGATCCGGGCGGATCGAGGAGGCGGACCGCCTGCGCGAGCGCGCGGCCCAGCTCGGCGATCCGCAGGCGCTGTGGCTGCGGGCCCAGGCGCAGGCGTCGTCGTGGCGGTGGTGGACCGCGAGGGACACGCTCGCGACGTTCTTCGCCCACACCTCCGGCGGGCCGGCGTACGAGGCGGCGCTCCGGCTCGACGCGGCGCTCGCCCGGTCGATCCGGATCGCGTGGTGGACGGCGGGGATCGGCGTGGTCGGCGTGCTGTTGGTGCCGGTCGGCGTCCGGTGGCGACGGCGGGCGGGGGCGCCGCTGTCGGCGGTGATCGCGGCCGCGCCGCACACCTGGCGCGACGTGGCGCGGATCTGCTCCGCCATCCGCCACGAGGTGCTCAAGCACCACACCTCGGTGTTGGCGGACGTGGCGGTGGCGCTCGACGCCCGCGACCCCGAGCCGGCCCGGTGGGTCGCGACCCGGCTGTTCGGTCGGGACCAGGCGCTGGATCGGCTGGACGGCTACCTGCGCGAGCTCGACGCGATCGGGCGGGCGAACGGGGTCCGGCTGAACCTGCGCGACCGGGACCCGGTGTTCGGACCGCTGCTGGCTGAGGTCGCCCACCTCCGGCGGCTCCGGCGGGCGCTCCGACAGGGGCGCGGGCGGCGGCTCGCGGCCGAGCTGCGGACGGTGTCGACCGGGCTGAACCGGCTCGCGTACGCGCGCCTCGGCCGGCTGGTCGCCCGGCTGTGCGTGCTCCGGGTCGACGAGGCGCTGCTCCGCGACGTGTTCGCCCAGGTGTGCGGCGAGTTCCGGGATCGCGACGCCCCCGAGCTCGCGATCGCCGCTCCGGACGAGCCGCTGTACGTCCGGATGTTCCGGGCGGACCTGGTCGACGTCCTCGCGAACCTGGTCCGGAACGCGATCGAGGCCAGCCCACCGGACGGCGGGATCGGGTTCGCGCTCGACGTGGAAGAAGACCCGGTGACGGCCCTCGATCGGGTGGTGATCCGGGTCCTCGACGAGGCGCCGGGCAAGCTGACGACCGCGATGCTCCGGGGGCGATACGTCGCCCGGGGGCTCGGGCTCGCGATGGATCTCACGAACCGGGCCGGCGGGTCGATTCATGTCGAGCCGGTGCCCGAATGGTCGAAAGGGCTGGTGGTCCGGTTGCCGCGGGCGGAGATCCCGGACGAGGAGGACTGAATGCTCCGGGTGCTGGTGGTGGAGGACGGCGCCGAGTACACCGAGTGCTTCACCCGGTTCTTGACCGAGGGGTTCACGTTCGACCGGGCGGGCTCGGGCCCGGCGGCGCTGGCGAAGCTCGGCGCTGCCCCGTACGACGCCGTGGTGCTCGACATGCGGTTCGATCGGGCCCCGGAGTCGGAGCTGCTCGGGGACGTCGACGACCTCGCCGACCGGTTCAACGGCGACGTGGTTCAGGCGCGGCGGTTCCTCGAGGACCAGCAGGGGACCTACGTGCTCGCCGCGGTCCGCCAGGCCGGCCACACGCTGCCGGTGCTGATGTCGCACGACTTCTCGGACGAGCCGCGCCGGTGGGAGCGCCTGGCGTCGCGCCACGGGGCGATCGCGTACGTGCCGGACAACGCGAGCGCGGCGGACGTGGGGGCGGCGATCCGCGCGCTGGTCAGCGGGTGACCGCGCAGGGACGCGCCAGGGGGACTGGAGGGCGCGAAGCGGTCCGCGCAGCGGACGGAACCCCGGAAGGAGCCCGACGGCCGCAGGCCGGGGCGCCGAGATCCTCCCTCCGACGCCTCAGTGCCAGGCGGCTCAGTACCAGGCAGGCAGCGTCGGGCTGGCTATCGCCCGTCGCGAGCCGCGGCCGAACCCGATCGGCGGATCCTCGAGCGTCAGGGGCGGGGTGAACCGCACGTGGAGGTGGTTCTTGTGGTTCGGCGCGTGACGGAACACGTTCCGCAAGGACCAGGTGAGCCGCCGGCCGGGCGCGGGGAACATCGCGTTCACGAGGTTCTTCTCGAGCCCCACGTCGTGGAGGACGTAGTCGTGCAGGCGATCGATCAGCGATTGGTCGAGCAGGATGAACTGCACCTGGCCGGTGTCGATCATCGCGGTGACGAGCATCCAGGTGGAGTCGACGTCGAGGTGTTGGGGGGTCACGTCGACGAACCCGCCGAGCGGCTGGCGCTGGTCGTCCATGAACATCCCGATGTCGACGTCGATCCCGAGGTTGTGGGTCTTGTGGCCCAGCAGCCCTCCGCCGCCCTTTCGGCTGATGTCGCCGATCATCAGCGGGTCGGCGAGGGGCAGCTCGAGCGCCATCCGCTCGGCCACGACCTGGATCGTCGACACGACGTGGGAGGCGGCCCACGACCGGTCGGGGTCCCACCGCTCGTACAGCCCGTCGCCCTTCGGGAGCTGCCAGTTCGCGACGTACCGGGCGGCCGGACCGTCTTCGATCTCGTCGCCGAGGTCGCCCTCCTGGGCGAACCCGACCGCCACCGTCGCTGCGAGCCCGAGGAGGACGGACACGGGGACCTCCCACCGGCGACTGTGCACGAGGTGGGCCGGCCGCGCAAGGGGACGCCGGTGTCGCCGGCGGGGAACGGTCGGGATAGTCGGGGTCCGGCGGGTCGCGCCGAGCTGGTGCTGGCCCCGGTCTTCAAAACCGGTCGGGACGGGTCGAGAGGCTCCGTTCGGTGGGTTCGATTCCCATGATCCGCCGCCACGTCGGGATGCGATGTGCCGCACGACGACGTGCCGCACGGGGCGGGCTGACCGACGGTTCCGGACCGAACGGAACCGCAGGATCGGAGAAGCGACGCCCGGACGGGGGCCATACGAAGGCTCCGAACGCCCGGCCGATCCGGGATCGTTCGGGAGGTCCGCTTGAACCTGAACCATTGGGTGCGTCCGCTCCACCGCTGGCTGTCGATCGCGTTCACCCTCGCGGTGATCGCCAACCTCGTCGGCAAGGTCGTGCTCGACCCGTCGGACGGCGCGGCGGCGATGGCGCTCGGGCTGTCGGCGCTCGCCCCGCTGCTGGTGCTGCTGCCGACCGGGCTGTACCTGTTCGCGCTGCCCTACGCGGTCCGCTGGCGCCGCGCCGTGTCGACCTGACCGACATGGCGTCCTCCGCGTGCGATGGTGTAGACCATGGTGTAGACCAAGGCGGACACGATGGCGCAGACCGCGAGGATCTTCTGGAACGGTCGGAGCCAGGCGATCCGACTCCCACGCGAGTTCCGGTTCGAGGGCACCGAGGTCCGCATCCACCGCGAGGGCGATCGCGTCGTGCTTTCGCCGCTCGGCGCGGACGACTGGGGTGAGGCGTTCTGGGACGTGTTCGGGGCGTTCGGAGACGACTTCGACCTCGGAGATCGCGCGGGTCACCAGGCGCGGGACCTGTTCGGGTGACGCGCTACATGCTCGACACCAACATCGTCAGCTTCGCCCTTCGGTCTCGGCCGAAGGTCGTGCTCGACCGGCTTCGAGCGGTTCGGCCGGACGAGACCTGCATCAGCGCGATCACCCACGGGGAGCTTCGGTTCGGCGCTGCGCGATCGTCGGCACGGGTCAAGTATGACGCCTTGATCGACACGTTCGTCGCCCGGGTCACCATCGTCCCGTTCGACCTCCCCGCGAGCGTTCGCTACGCCGATGTGCGCGCGGTGCTCGAGGCGGCGGGAACGCCGATCGGCCACCTCGACACGCTGATCGCATCGCACGCCCTCGCGCGAGGATGTGTCCTCGTGACGAACAACCCGCGTGAATTCATCTTCGCCCCGGACTTCGTCGGGCGAAGCTGAATTATGTTCACCCCACCCTAGCCCTCCCCAGGG
>JBEBJW010000811.1:0-4074 GCA_040079715.1 Myxococcota bacterium
CCCCGGACCGTCGCTGACGATCTCGCGGGCGAGCAGCCTCGACTCCGGGTGATCGAACGCCTGGACCAGCTCGAGCGCGTCGAGCGTGGCGTCGCCGTGGAACAGCTTCGCCCGGCTCCCGTCCGCCACCAGGACCCAGACCCGCCCCTGCGCGTGAACCTGCATGGTCCCTCCTGGTCTCGTCCATAGGCCGCGCGGGTTACGAGGGGCGCGACATTCGTAGAACCGTGGGTGCACGGGGCCTGGTTCGCCAGGCACGGGAAGCCGGTGAGATTCCGGCGCGGTCCCGCCACCGTGTTCGGCCAGCGCCCCGATCATCCAGCCACTGCGCGCATCGGCGTGGGAAGGCGATCGGGGAGACGAGCCGTCAGCCGGGAGACCGACCGCGCGCCCGCCCTCGAACGTCCCCGGGTCAGGGACGCAGGGTATCTCCGCGCGTGGTGCGCGGTCCCGGCCGGCTCGGGTCCATTCGGACGCTGGAGCAAACCATGACGATCCCCATGACGGCGCGCGCCGGACGCGCCGTGGTGTGGCTCGGGTTCGCGATCCTGGCCGCGTGCCCCGCGGAACCTGGACCGACCGACACCGACGCCGACACGGCCGACACCGACACCGACACCGACGCCGACACCGACACCGACACCGACGAGCTCGCGATCGTCGGCACGTACCTCGACGTGTACGACACCGAGCACGTGGTGACCGACGCGACCTGGACCCAGACCTACCTGGGATACGACCCGCTGGTGTTCGAGATCGCCGGGTGGGACAACGATGCCGGCTGGGTCTCGGCCCACAACGGCGCCGACAACGCGTACGATCCCGGCGCCTGGAGCCGGTTCGACTGGCAGACCGGCGACGACGGGCACCTGTACTACTGCCAGGTCGCGTTCGCCGCCCCGACCCGCGACGACGCCGAAGCGGCGGCGGCCGAGCCGGATCTCGCCACCGGCTGCGGAGGGTTCCCGTGGACCGATCTGACGCCGTGATCGCCGCAGTCCTGTGGGCCGGGTGCGTCGGGGCGCCGATCCCGACCCCGCCGACCGGGTACCCGGGCGCGGCCCTCGCGTCGGAGATCGTGTCCGCGCCGGGGGACACCGGCGACGGGTTCCACGACGCGCGTCGGGCGGTGAACGGCGTCCGGGGTGGCGGGCAGACCGCCGGGAGCCTCGACGTGTACTCGATCGGGCTCGCGGACGACGCGCTGATCCTCGGGTTCGACGTCCCGGTCGTCGATCGCGACGGGCCGGACCTCGCGGTGTTCGAGAACGCGTTCGCGGTCAGCGGCGGCGGGTGGTTCATCGACCCGGTCGTGGTCGAGGTCTCGGCCGACTGCGAGGCGTTCGTGGCGTTCCCGGTCGACTACACCGGCGGTGACGGGTTCGTCGCCGACCCGGCGCGGTGGGTCGGGTTCGCCGGGATCACCCCGGTCCTGCTGAACGACGACGATCACCCGGTCGATCCGCTCGGCGACGAAGCCGGTGGCGACCGGTTCGATCTGGCGACGCTCGGTGCCGACGCCCCCGACGAGCTGCGCTGCGTCCGCCTGACCAGCGCGTCGGCGTGGCTCGATCCGGTCACCGGCGTCCCGTACGGCCACGATCCCGTCTCCGACGGCCCCGACATCGACGGGGTGTACGGAGCTGTGGACGCTGTGGATTGATCCGGGGTCCATCCCCAGAGTTATCCACAGGCTGAGGATCGGGTCCCCCGAGGACGAGAGCCTCGGGGAAACCTGCATTGCGCCCGAATCGGCGTCGACGTGTCAACACTGCGGATGAGATCGTTTCGAAAATCATCCACAGGCGGGTCGGGATCCGTTCGGGTCCGACGCCTGTGGACGGATCCGAGGTCCTTTCCCCAGGGTTGTCCACAGGGGGACCGCCCCGAGAGCCGGCGAGCGGAACCCCGGGCGAACCTGCTTTGCTGGTCGAACAACGTCGACGCGTCAACCCCTGAGCTCACGTTGTTCCTCAACTCATCCACAGGCCGGACGACGGTCGACGGGTCGGGCGGAACCGTCCGGGTCCCCGTCCGTCAGCTACACTGCCGCGGCGGCCCGATCACCGCCCGGAGCGCATGTCATCGTTCGGTTGTTGGCTGTTCGCCTGTGTCCTGTCCGTCCCGACCGCCCACGCCGAGCCCCCGGCCGAGCTCCGGGTCGGGGAGCCGCTGGAGGCCGCGCTCGCGCCGTCCGGCGTCGATCGGTACGCCCTGGTCCTCGGCCCGGCGCAGCACGTCGCCCTGCGGGTGTTCCAGCGCGGGGTGGACGTCGCGGTCACCGTCCGCGGGCCGGGCGGCGAGGTCGTGCGCGAGGTGGACAGCCCGAACGGGCGGTCCGGGCCCGAGTGGGTGGTGTTCGACGCCGGCGTCGCGGGGGCGTACCCGGTCGAGGTCCGCGCGATCGAGCCCGACGCGCCCGCTGGCGGGTACGAGATCCGGCTGGTGGCGGTCGGCGCGCGCCCGACCACCCCGGCGGAGCGGATGGACGCCGACCTCGCCGTGTTCAACGTCCCGGACGCGCCCGGCGTGGCGGTGTCGGTGACCAGGGACGGCGCGGTGGTCTACCGGGGCGCGTTCGGGATGGCGGATCTCGCCCACGACGCCCCGATCACCACCAGCTCGGTGTTCCACGTGGCGTCCCTGTCCAAGCAGTTCACGGCGTTCGCGGTCCTGTTGCTCGAAGCCGACGGCCGCCTGTCGTTGGAGGACGACGTCCACCGGTACCTGCCCGAGCTCGCGGTCGACGCGCCGATCACCCTGCGGAACCTGGCGCAGCACACCTCGGGCGTGCGGGACATCGACGAGCTGCTCCGGATGGCGGGCGGGCGGGAGCAGGACGCGGTCACCCACCGCGACGCGGTCGAGCTGCTGTGCCGACAGACCGAGCTGAACTTCACCCCCGGATCGACGTTCGAATACAGCAACTCCGGGTTCATCCTGCTCGCGGAGGTGGTCGAGCGGGTGTCCGGGATGCCGTTCGCCGCGTTCGCCGCCGAGCGGATCTTCGCGCCGCTCGGGATGACCCGCACCCGGTTCGTCGACGATGCGGGGACCGTCGTCCACGACAAGGCCATCTCGTACGGCGCGACCGGCGCGGCCTACGTCGAGCGCCCGCTGAACCACGCACTCGTGGGCTCCACCGGGCTGAACACCACGGTCGAGGACCTCGATCGCTGGGCCCGGAACTTCGAGGACGGAGCGGTCGGCGGGCGCGCGCTGTTCGACGCGATGGAGCGGCCGGGGACGCTGACCGGGGGCGAGCCGATCACCTACGGGCTGGGCCTCGACCACAAGACCTACCGCGGCGAGGCGCTGGTGTTCCACGGCGGAGGCGACGCGGGCTACCGCGCGTACATCGTCCGGGTCCCCGCGCGACGGTTCACGGTCGCGATCACCTCGAACGCCGAGGAGTTCAACCCGGTCGAAGCGGCGAATCGGGCGATCGACCACTTCCTGTTCGACGACGCGCCGGCCGAGGTCCCTCCACCGTTCCGCCTGCGCAAGTCCAAGAGGGGGCCGTCGTGGGCCGGCGACTACGAGCTGTTCCCGGGTCAGATCTTCACGATCGCCCGCACCGACGACGGGTACACCCTGCGGGGCAGCAACGACACGGGACCTCCGACGCCGATGCGCCCGGTGAGCGCGACCGAATTCGAGCTCGGCGATCCGTTCCACCGGATCTCGTTCCCGCCTGCCACGCCCGGGTCGCCGCAGCCGATCCGGTACCACGTGCTCGACTTCGTGTGGTCGGGGCGGCGGGTGACGCTGACCCCGCCGGACCCCGGTTCGGTCCACCCGGAGCAGCTGGTTGGCCGGTACTACAGCGCCGAGGTCGGCGTCGACTACACCGTGACCGCGACGGGCGGCGGGCTCGCGCTGCGCGGGCCGCGCGGACCGGAGGTGGCGATGCGCCCGTTCGGACCCGACGCGTTCGTGACCGACCAGGGGCACCTGAGCGAGATCACGTTCGCGCGGGACGTCGAAGGGCGCGTCACCGGCTGCGCCATCTCGGGCAGCCGCGCGCGCGGAGTCGCGTTCGAGCGGGTGGCCGACCGCTGATCGAACGCTCGA
>JBEBJW010000812.1:0-4064 GCA_040079715.1 Myxococcota bacterium
GTCCCGCAGCCCCGCCTCGACCTCCGCCGCCCACCCGGCGATCCATCGGTCCATCGGTCCCCCCCGGCCGACGCATCGGCCCGGGCAGGGTAGCCGCGGGGATTGTATTGGTCCATCCTCGCTCGTTCACAGTTCTGTGAACGTGGTGATCCACCCGTCCGGAGCCCGGCGGTCGCCCACGGCGTCCCGCGCGACCCCGACCGCCGCCATCCCGGCTGTCCGCGCCGCGTCGAGCTCGGCTGCGACGTCGCTGTAGAACGTGACCGCGGACGGCGCGACCCGGCACCGGTCGGCGATCGCGGCGTACGACCCGGGTTCCCGCTTCGACCCGACCGTGGTGTCGAACCACCCGACGAACCGGTCGCGCAGATCGCCGCGGTCGGTGTGGCCGAACAGCAGCTGCTGGGCCTCGACGCTCCCGGACGAGAACACCGCGATCGCCTCGCCGCGCGCCCGCCACCGGTCGAGCGCCGGGACCACGTCCGGGTACAGCGGGGCGACGAACGCGCCGTCGGCGTACCCCTGGCGCCAGATCGCGCCCTGGATCGCCTTGAGCGCGGTCACCTTGCGGTCGGCGTCGATCCACCCCCGGAGGACCTCGACCAGCGCGGTGGGATCGGCCGGGTCGACCCCTGCGACGGCGGCGGCCTCCCGCACCGCGGCGTCGTCGGGGTGGGCCGCGACGTAGTCCGGCAGCGCGCGGCGGGCGTACGGGAACAGCACGTCGTGGACGAACGTGACCGGGCACACCGTGCCCTCGATGTCGAGCAGCCTCACCGGACGCCCGCGTCGACCAGCTGGTCGTGGTCCGGGATCGCGGCCGACACGGCGTCGCCGGTGAACGTCGCGACCCACCCGTCCGGTCGGGTGAACAGCCGGATCGCGCAGAACGACGGACGGGCGCCCATGTCGAACCAGTGGCGGATCCCGGCCGGGACCCGCAGCAGGTCTCCGGCGCCGCACCGGACCGCGTGGACCCGGTCGTCGACGTGGAGGTAGAACACGCCTGCCCCCTCGACGAACGCGCGGGTCTCGTCGTCGTCGTGGGTGTGCTCGTCCCGGAACTTGGCGCGCGCGGCCTCCCGGCCGGGGTGATCCGGGGTGATCCGCACCACGTCGACGCTCGCGTACCCGTGCCGGTGGCGGAGCGCGTCGATCTCGGCCGCGTACGCCGCGAGCACCTGGTCGGACGTCGGGTCGACCAGCGTCCGGACCGGCCACCGCCCGTGGTCGACCCCGATCGCCGCCAGGTGCGGCCCGACCGCGTCGCCGGTGACGTCGGCGAGCTGCCGCCCGCCTCGATCGAACACCCGGATCATCGCGCCTCCTGCAGCAGGTAGTGGAACAGCGCGTCGAGCGCCTCGGCGTGCCGGTCGGCCGCGCGCATCCCGGCGCCCCAGGTGTACAGCCCGTGGCCGCGCACCAGGTACCCCCAGGTCGGGGCGTGGGCCCGCACCGCCGCCTCGGCCAGCGGGGCGAGCGCGTCCATGTCCTGGTGGTTGTCGAGGATCGGGATCACCACCCGCGCGTCGTGCGTCCGCACCCCGTCGAACGCCTTGAGCAGCTCGAACCCCTCGAGCACCACCCGATCGGCGTACCGCCGCGACACCAGCACCGCGTTCGGCGAGTGGACGTGGACGATGGCGCCGATCCCCGGGTCCGCCGCGTACCGCGCCAGGTGGAGCCCGGTCTCCGCCGACGCCGTCCGGCCCGGGATCGTCGGCCGCCCGGTCGGATCGAGCTCGAGCAGCGCGTCGACCGTCAGCTCGCCCTTGTCCGCCCCGGACGGCGTGATCCACACCCCGCCGCTCGGCAGCCGGACCGAGAAGTTCCCGGACGTCGCCGGCGCCCACCCGCGGGCCGCCGCCTTCCGCGCGACCCGCACCAGCTCGTCACGCTCCACCCTCGACCTCCCGTCCCGTGACGTCGACCCCGATCCGATCGACCAGCTCGTGCTCCGCGGGCAGCGCCGGCGGCGGACCGGACGGCCCGGACAGCACCCGCCGCGCGCACCGCACCCCGAGCAACCCCGGGTCGAGCCCGACCAGCAGCCGCTCGGCCCGGGCCGGATCGACCTCGGCGACCGCCGCCGCGAGCCAGGCGAGGATCTCCGCGCGGTGCCCGACGTGCCGGCCGGCCGCCCGCCGGAGCAGCGCCTCCGCCTGGGCGGTCCGTCCGATCCGCCGCGCGAGCTGCCCGAGCGCCGCGAGCGCCAGCCCCTCCGTCAGCGGATCGCGGGCCGCCTCGGCCATCGACGCGGTGCCCTCGAGCTCCTCCCGGCACCGCCGCAGGTCGCCGTCGAGCCACGCGATCCACCCGCGGATCAGCCCGTCGAACGGCGCGGCGCCGCGGTGGAGCTGGTGCGCCTGCTGGAGCTGCTCGGCCTCCCGGGCCCGCCCGCCGCGCACCAGCAGGTGGATCCGCGCCGCCCGGATCCCGGTCGCCCGATCGCCGAGGCCGTGCTCGTGGTGCCAGTCGTCGAGCCACGCGAGGTGCTCCTCGGCGCGGTCCGGGTCGATCCGCATCAGGGCGAACCCGCGGATCGACTCGCCGTACGCCCAGGTCTGGTCGTCCTCGGCCGAGAACGAGCCCTGGAGCGAGTCCACGAGATGGATCGCCGCCCCGGGGTCGCGCCGGACCAGCACCCGCCCGAGGGCCAGCCGCGCGACGACCCCCCGGCAGGTCGGCAGGTGCGGGCACAGGTCGAGCAGGGTCCGGGCGGCGGCCTCGGCCTCGTCGTCGTCGCCGAGCGCGACCGCGGCCTCGACCTGGTTGTGGAGCGCGACGAACCGGTGCTCGGGGTCCGCGGCGAGCGCCACCGCCCGGTGGGCCGCGTGGAGCGCCTCGCCGGTCCGCCCCGCCCGCCGCAGCAGGTTCGCGCTCGCCGCCTCGAACCCCGCCCGCGCGTCCGGCGTGGTGGCGAGGGCGACGCCGCGGGCGGCCCACCGGAGGTGATCGTCGGTCGGCAGCGGCAGGGTCGCCATCCGGTCGAGCAGCGCGCACGCCTCGTCGGCGAGCCCGGCGTCGACCAGCGCGTCGAGCGCCGGCTGGGCGTTCGGCAGCTCCACCACGACCTCGGCCGGGCTCCCCGCCCCGACCGCGCCGGCGAACCACCGGGCGTGGCGGAGGCGGGCGGCGGCGAGCTCCTCCGGCGGCGCGATCCGCGCGACGAACTCCCGGATCGTGTCGAACACCGCGAACCGGCCGGCGGCCCGGAGGTGGACCAGCGACCGGGTGCGGAGCTTCGCGAGCGCCTGGACCCCGGCGTCGCCGAGGATCGCGGTCGCCTGGTCGAGGGTGAACCCGCCGACGAACGGCACCAGCGCCACGAGCTCGGACCGCTCCGCCGGGGTCAGCGACTGCCAGCTCCGGTGGACCGCGGCGGTCAGCCCGGGCCGCGCCGTGGTCTCGGCGACCGCCAGCGCACCGAGCGAGCGCCCGAGCAGGTCCGACGCGGCGTCGGTGCCGAGGGTCTGGACCAGCGCGGCCGCGAGCTCGAGCGCGAGCGGGATCCCCTCGACCCGGGCGGCGAGGGACTCGAGCGTCGCCGGCTCGACCGGGACCGTCGACCCGACCCGGGCCGTCAGCAGCTCGACCGCGGCGTCGAGGGCGAGCGGACCGACCTCGACCACCTGCTCGCCCGACACCCCGAGCGGGCTCCGGCTGACGACCAGCGTCCGGAGCCGGACCGTGGCCGAGAGCAGCTCGAGCAGCTCGGTCGCCTGATCCGGCGTGACGTCCTCCGGCCCGTCGACGATCAGCAGCGCCGGCGCCCGCCGCTCGACCTCGGCGACCAGGGCCTCGAGCAGGGCCTCGCGCCGGGGACCCGGGGTCACCCCCACCGCCGCGCCCAAGGTGGGGCTGCCGACGGAGATCCACAGGGCCGACAGCAGGCTCGGGCCGGGCCGGACCAGCAGGACGTCGTGGTCGGCGAGCCGCCGGTGGTGCGCGACCTCCTGGGCGAGCCGGCTCTTGCCGATCCCAGGGCCCCCGATCAGCGTCACCAGCCTCCACCCGTCGATCGCGGCCTGGAGGTGCGCCAGCAGCGTCTCCCGCCCGTACAG
>JBEBJW010000813.1:0-4061 GCA_040079715.1 Myxococcota bacterium
CGCGATCCCCGCCAGGGTGGCGCTGGCACCCGCGCCGCGGGCGAACTTGTCGGCAGCGCCTCCGGTGACCAACGAGACCGCGGCCATCAGCGCCGTGCGCGCGAACACGTGGTTCCGCGTCCGCGCGAACTCGCCGTCGGAGGTCTCCCCGCGGGTGTTCGCGTCCCGCGCGGCGCCGTAGCTGGAGTTGAACCCGAACGTCGCCACGTCGAGGGCCACGTTCAGCGGCTTGCCGGCGTACGGGATCCGCCCGACCAGGCTGTGGAGCGACGACTCGTGGTCCTCCCACTCGCTGGCGAGCGACGGACCGAACTTCCCGCGGCCGATGAAGTACGGCTGGATGTGTTTCTTGAGCTCGGCGTACCCACCTGCCAAGCTGTCGTGGAGCTCCTTGATCGGAGCCCAGCCGAGGTTCTCGAGCAGGGGATCGAGCCGTCCGCGGCGGTGGAGCGCCACCAACGCCTCGGTCCGGCGCTCCCGGCTCAGCTCGAACAGCTCGTCGAGCGCGAACCCGGCGGTCTCCTTGTCCGCGTCGGCCAGCAGGACCGGCAGCATCCCGAGGTCGGCGGCGTTCGGGTCGGTGGTCGTCGGATCCGGGCGGACGCCGGCGGAGAAGTGGGCTTGGAGCAGCTTCCGGACCTCGACCTCCGACTCCGGCGTGTCGTCGTGCAGCGCGCGGACGGCGTCGGAGCCGAGGGTGTCGCAGAACCGATCGAGGTCCCCCCGCCGGGCGAGCTGGGCCAGCAGCTTCGGGCGGCTCGCGCGGTCGGCGCTGTACAGCTGCCGGAGCGCGAACAGCGCGCCCTCCTTGTCACCGCCCATCACCAGGAAGTGGACCATCTCGATGTCGAACCGGCCGGTGTCGCCGAGCCAGCCGGTGGTCTGGGCCCGCTTCGTCGCGTCCTCCAGCAGGTCCGACGGGCGGGCGGCCGGGAGGAACGCGGGGGTGCCGTACACCGGGGTCGACTGCGCGCCCCAGTCGGCGTCGAGCACGTCCCACACCGGGCCGAGCGCGGCGCGGAGGAACGCGAGATCGAGCGGCCGGGCCGCCCACGGCTCGAGCGTCCGGCGCAGCTCGGCGAGGCGCGCCGGCGCGAGGGCCCCCGGGACCACCACCTTCGCCCGGAGGTCGGTCACGACGTCGATCATCGCGGCGGTCCGCTGGACCTCGCGGCCGAGGATCGCGAGCGAGACGCCGCCCTCGCCGAGCTCGCCCGCTGCGGCGCCGACCTCGGCCCCGTGGAACCGGTGCGGGGTCAGCGTGGCGACGGCCTCGGCCTCGAGCCGCTCCACGAACAGGTCCAGCCGGGGGAGCCGCTGGTCGAGGGCCGCCAGATCGAGGTCGGCGCCGAGGTCCGACCCCGCGGTGCTGGTCCGGGGGATCCCCGCCACCAGCTCCGCCAGCGCCGACCGGCCGCCGCGGATCGCCCCGACCGCCCCGATCACCCGCCCGCCGAGCTCGCCGACCGTCTCGACGTCCAGCAGGTCGCGGGCCTGGACGTACGCCGGCAGGATCACCGCGGTCGTGTCGAGCGCCATCGCCTCGAGCCGGTCGGCGAGGCCCTTGGCCTTCGCGATCCGGTCGGGCTGGGTGGCCTTGGCGGCCGAGGACAAGAACGGCAGGTCCACCGCGGACTGTCCGCCGACGCGGCACTGCGACTGCGCGGCGGCGTTGCTGTCCCAGCCACCGGCACCGGCGGCGAGGTCGTGGGCGGGTTCCGGCTCGGACACGGCCGAGATCCGAGCGTGCGACTGGGTCACCGATCCTCCGACGGGCGATCGCACCGTACCGGGTCGTCGGTCGCATCCGGATGGCAACCTGTGTCGATTCGTGCCGAGCCCGAGGGTTCGGCCTCAACCCGACGACGACCGCGCTCCGGCGCCGCCGGGGCCGAGGTCGACCTCGAGCAGCGGGCCCGAGCGGTGGTGCGCGAGATGACGATGGGTTGGCTGTCCTCCGACGCCGGGCCCACGCTGGTCGCGTACTGGGGCGTGATCGGGTCGGATCCGGACGCGGCCGGGCGGAACGCGGCGCTGTTCCGCCGGTATCGGGCGTACTGCGTCGACCTGGTGCGGATCGGGCAGGAGCGGGGCGAGTTCGCGCGGGACGTGGACGCGGAGGCGCTCGGCGCGGTCATCGTCGGGATGGTCCAGGGGATCGCGCTCCAAGCTCACTTCGAGCCCGCAGCCGTGGCGCTGGACCTGTCGCGTCCCGGGCGATCCTGGGGCTCCTCCGCCCCGCCTCCGTCGGCCCCGGCCGCGCTGCTGGCTGACAGCGCTCGCCTGCGAACCGAGCGGCACCGTCCGGCGACTCGGATCGGCCGACGCCTGGTTCGCCCGCCGGGTCGGCCATCGAGATGGCCTCGGGCAGGGCACCGAAGAACTTCACGGCTGCCCCGTACCGAATGGAGCGCCTCGGGTGACGTCCCGGCGCCCGTTCGGGCATGATGGGGATGCTGGAATGGAGTGCCGCGTGAACCTCGTGGGATTTGGTTTGCTCGCCGCCTGCACGCCTCCGGCGGACCCCCCCGGTACGCTGCCGCCCCCCGCGTCGACGACGGACACCGCCACGACGTCGCCGCCCACGACGGGCGACACGGCGTCCTCGACCGGCACGACCGGCGACACGGGGCCGCCGCCCCCAACCTTCGACTGCACCGCGGTCCTCCCCACCGCGCCGCTCTCGACGAGCGTGATCGCAGGGGCGCGAGGAAGCTACGATCTGATCTTCGACGATCAGGGCTACCAGCTCGGTTGGGACAACGGGCTGAGAAAGTCGGACTACTACGGCAACGGCGCGTGGATCTCGCCCCCGCTGCCCAACGTGCAGGGCATGGACTGGCTGCCGGACGGCGACCTGGCCATCTCCGAGATCGACACGGACGCCGTCGTCCGGGTCAACGTGACGACCGGGGCTGTGTCTCTCATCTCCGCCGACATCAACGCCTACGGGCTCAAGGTGGGGCCGGACGGGATGATCTACGCCGGGACCGACGATGCGCCCGGTGGAGGCAAGCTGGTCCGGATCGATCCCGCCACGGGAACGCGGGAGCTGCTGATCGACGACCCCCGGTTCAATGTGCGGTCGATCGACTTCAGCCCCGACTACTCGAAACTGTACATGGGGACGTACTTCGGGGACGGCCGCTTCTGGGTGGTGGACCTCGATGTGAACCTCGACCCGATCGGAGACGCCTACGTCTTCAACCCGAACGTGGGCAACGGGACCGAGCACGACGCGGTGGGGGTGGACATCTGCGGCAACGTCTTCGTCGTGGATTTCGGGACGTTGACGATGTACCGCCTCACCCCGGAAGGCCAGAAGTCGGTTTTCTTGAGGTTCTCCTACGATACCCACTACGGCCACGGGATCCGGTGGGGTTCGGGGATCGGCGGCTGGAAGGAGAACGCGATCTACCTGCCCGAGCCGTGGTTCGGAAACACGGTGTTCGAGGTGGATGTGGGCGTACCGTCCCGCTCCTGGACGCCGTGACCCACCCGAGCCGTCGGGTCCGGAACCGGACACCGGATGGCTGTCGGCGGGATGCGCTCGCCGAAGGCCGGCTTCGAAGGATGGAGGCGGACGGACTCGAACCGACGACCCCCTGCTTGCAAAGCAGGTGCTCTTCCAGCTGAGCTACGCCCCCAAAGAGTCCACCGCTCACCCTTCGCGTCGCGCGGGGAGGATGGAGTCGGCCTGGGCAGATTTGAACTGCCGACCTCACGCTTATCAGGCGTGCGCTCTAACCAACTGAGCTACAGGCCGAAGTCTCGACGCGCCAGACGTAACGCTGTCCGCCCGGGGTTGTCTACCCTTCGCGCGACAGGTCGTAAAAGCGCGCTTCGTCCGGTAGCGCGACGCCGAGGACCGTCCCCGACCGTCCGGCCGTGACCCCGGTCGGCGCCCGCGGGACCGAGAGCTCGGCCCGGATCGCCCCCGTCGCTGCGTCGAGCAGGATCACCCCGCCGCTGGTGCCGCGATCGACGCTCACCGCGGCCAGACCGGCGTCGCCGACCGCGGCCACCCCGACCACCCGCCCGTCGACCGGGACGTCCCACCC
>JBEBJW010000814.1:0-4061 GCA_040079715.1 Myxococcota bacterium
GTGCCAAGGGCGACGAGGGTGACCGGGGGGAGGTCGGTCCGCAGGGTCCGCAGGGCTCGGCCGGGTTGCGGGGCCTGGCCGGTCCGACGGGCCTGCGGGGCCCGTACGGCGCGCGCGGTGTCGACGGGGTGAACGGTCAGGTGCGGTTCAAGGGTGACGTGTACCTGCGGACGAACGTCCTGAGCGTCGGGGCGCCGACGGACGTGGTGGTCACCTGCGACGACATCGACGACATCTTGCTGACCGGCGGGTGCGTCGCCGACGGACCGATCGGCGAGTTCGAGCTGATCGAGAGCTACCCGTCGGGCAACGGCCTGTTGCAGTTCGCGAGCTGGACTTGCCGGGCCGAAGAGATCGCGGGCGGGGTCGCCCCGTTCCGGGCGCGGGCGTTCTGCATCGACGTCCCGTGAGTCCTGGCCCGCTCGTCCGGCCGGTCGGCGGGTGGGTCGTCTTTCACGAGTTCGGTCGGTGGATCTACCGCAACCCGCGGATCTCCTCCGCGATCGCCCGCAGTTGAGGCGTGGCCCGGGACGGAGCGACCTCCCCGGCGGGCGCGTCCAGGGCCGCGAGCGCTGCCCACCCGCGCCCCGACCGTCCGTCGCGGGCCGCCGCCGCCAGGGCGACGGTCGTGCCGAGGGTCGTGCCCTCGACGAGCCGGCGGGTCGACCGCACCTCGGTCTCCGCGGCCGCGCCGCGCTCCGGGTCCCCGCGCAGGCTCTCCGTGACCATCCGCCACAGCGGGACCTGGCTCCCCACGATCCCGGTCGCGGGTCCGATCCGGTCGAGGTGGGCCCGGCTGTCCTCGATCGTGGTGCGGAACATCGCGGCCATCGCATCGAGCTCGGTCGCCGGCACCGCCCAGCCGCGGCTGCGCAGGTCGAGGACCCCGGCCGCCGCCTCGTCCGCGGCGCGGTCACGTTCGCCCAGCTCCCACGACAGCGTGGCCCGCCACGCGAGCGCGAACGGCGCGATCGCGTCCTCCCCCGGGTCGTCGCGATCGAGCTCCGCGTGGAGCTGCACCAGCGCGGCGTGGGCGGCGGCGGGGTCGTCGGCCGACCCGATCACCGCGAGCTGCATCCTCGCCCGCAGCGCCAGCGACCGCACCGGCTGGGCGAGCACCCACTCGAGCTCCCGTCGGGCGGACCGCGGGCGAGACCAGCCCAGGTACAGGTTCGCCAGCAGGTACCGTCCGGCCGACGTCGGCGTGGCAGCGAGGAGATCGGCCTCGGCCCCCACCAGGTCCCCGTCGTCGGTCCGGATCCGGGACCGCTCCGACAGGACGTCGTCCGTCAGCTCGCGATCCCCGAGCTCGGTGGCCAGGGCGACGGCCAGATCGAGGTCCTGACGGTACCCCTCCAAGCCGGCGTATCGGCGGACGCGGCACCGCAACCCCAGCAGCCAGCCCCGGGTGACGCCGGTGGCCCGATCCGCGAGCTCGGCGAGCTCGATCCGACGCGCCAGCGGGAGGCTCGACGACCTCCGCAACAGGCGGGTCGCGAGCTCCGGCGCGTCCGGCAGGTCGAGGCCCGCGTCGAGCGCGGCAGCCCAGTTGCGGTTGCGCTCCGAGTGGGTCCCGGTCCCGGCTCCGGCGGTGCACCACGCGCGCCACGCAGCCACCTGCGCGTCTCGATCGGCGCGATCAGCCGACCGGGCCTCGCCGAACTCGCGGACCGCGTCCGGCATCACGAACCGCGGGCCGGGCACGATCCGGACCAGCGACGCGTCCACCAGGTGCTGCAGCGGGTCGAGGGCCCCCGGAACCAGCGCCTCGGCGTCTGCCAGGGTGAACGACCCGCGGACCGTCGACCAGGCGGCGAGCGCCGCCCGCTCGCGCTCCGCCAGCAGGTCCCACGACCCCTCGATCGCCCGGAACAGCGTGCTCTGCCGCTCGGGTCGATCGGACGCGGTGTCCCGGAGCCAGCCGAGCGACCGGTCGAGCCGATCGGCGAGCGCCTGCGGGGTCGCCCGATCGAGCTGGGCGGCGGCGAGCTCGATCGCCAGCGGGAGGCCGTCGGTCCGGGTCACGATCCGGTCGACCACTGCATCGTCGAGCTCCGCGAGCGGATCGACCTCGGCCGCCCGCAGCCGGACCAACGCCCGCGCGTCGACCGGGGACAGCGGCCCGACCGCGAGCCGGCGCTCATCGGGCAGCCCGAGCGGACGTCGGCTGGTCGCGACGAACCGCCCGCGCGGCGCGGCCGCCCTCCACTCGCTCACCAGCGGCGCGAGCGCCTCCCCACACTGCTCGACGTTGTCGAGCACCACCACCGGCGCCTCGAGCGACCGGAGGCGCGCGACGAGCCGCGTCGGGTCGGTGGAGGACGCTCCGAGCGCGGTGGCGACCTCGGCCCGAACCTCGCCCGCGGTCCGGGCCGGGGCGAGGTCGACGAACCACCCGTCCCGCCGGGCGAGCAGCGCCCGGGCGAGCGTGGTCTTGCCGACCCCCGCCGGACCGGTGAGCACGACCACCGCCTCGGTGCTGGCTTCGAGGCGGGCGAGCTCGGCCTCGCGCCCGATCAGCGTCGCCACCGCCGGTCGGTCGGTGGACACGGCGGCGGGGGACGGCGCGAGGCGGTATCCGGCCCCGCGCACGGTGTGGAGGTACCGCGGCTGGTGGGGATCGATCTCCAGGCGGGACCGGAGGCGGCTCATCAGGCGGTCGAGGGCGTTGTCGCCGAGCTCGCGTCCGACCGCGCGCGCCAGCTCGTCTCGCCCCACCACCTCGGCCGGGCGGGCCGCCATCGCCCGCAGGACCGCGCACTCCGACGGCGACAGGCGCTCCAACAGCTGGCCGCGCTCCAGCGTCCCCCAGCCGAGGTCCACCACCCGGTCGCCGAGCGCCAGCCGCTCTCGACTCACGGCGCGCCCCACCGAGCGAACAGCGGCGCGGGGCGCAGCTCGGCCCCCGACCGCACCGCGAGCCCCCGGGCCAGCGCGTCGGCGAGGTCCGGGCTGGTCGGGTCCACCGGCGCGCCCGCCGCCAGCCGCCCGTCCACGGCGCGGGTGGCGGCCGGCGGAGGATCCCAGGCCAACGCGGCCGCGAGCGACGCGTGGCGCGGCGGGTGGCGGAACGGTACCCGGAGGACCGTGAGCGGATCGGCGTGGATCGCGGCCACCAGCGCCGAAAGGCCGAGCAACGGGATCCGCTCCACCGCGAGCGCCACCGCCAGCGGGTGGCCGTCGCACGCCTCCGCCAACGCGGCGGCTTCGCCGTCCCCCAGCGTCACCCCGAGCCGGGCGGCCTCGCGCGTCGCCAGCGCCCGTCCGTGCTCCGCCGCCAACCCCCCGATCACCACCCGGGCCTCGCCCCGGAGGCCGAGCGGGGCGGGGGCGGATCGGATCACCCGCTGTCCGGTCGCGCGGACCCAGTCGTCCGCCTCGTCTCGGTCGGGGCCGTCCAGGTCGTCCATCAGCACCGGACCCGCCGGCCAGGGGTGCGAGGTCGCCGCGACCAGCCCGCCGATCCGCGCGGCCGCGGCCCGCGCCACGACGGACTTGCCGGTCCCCGGCGCCCCGCACACCGTGACGACCCGCGTCCCACGGTCCCACGCCGCCAGGACCCGCGCGATGTCGTCGTCTCGGCCGATCCGCCCGGCGGGGGCCTCGATCGGCGCGCCGTCGCCGGTAGCCTCGGTCACCAGGCGGTACCCGCGGCTCCGCTCCGACACCAGCCACCGCGGTCGCGCGGGATCCGGCTCGATCCGCGTCCGCAGGCGCGCGACGAGGTGGTCGACGGCGCGGGTCACCACACCCGGACGGTACCCCCAGACCTCGGTCAGCAGCCGGTCCCGGTCGACCGGAGCCCCGCCGGCGGCGGCCAGGGCGCGCAGCAGGCCGACCTCCAACGGCGACAGGGCCTCGGTCCGCGCTCCGGGACCCACCATCCGCTGCCCGTCGGGGTCCACCAGCCACGGTCCCACTGCGAACCGGTCCGGCGCAGCGTGCCGCTCGGCCGCGACCGCCACCGCCTCCGGGTCGACGTCCAACGGGAGGGACAGCCGCGCGCCGTCCACCTCGACCCCCGGCGGGGCGAGGGCGAGCGCCCGCGGCAGCTCCCGGGC
>JBEBJW010000815.1:0-4060 GCA_040079715.1 Myxococcota bacterium
GCCCCACCCGCGCGACTTCACTCTGATCGAGCGGCAGTGGGGGGTCGAGATCGAGTACGTCCGCCAGACCGCCGGCGGGTACATGCTCGAGTTCAGGTACCGGGTGGTCGATCCGGTCAAGGCCGCGCCGCTGTTCGACGGGGCCGCCAAGCCGCTGCTGACCCACCTCCGGACCGGCGCCACCTACGTGGTTCCCGCGCCGGCGAAGACCGGAGCGCTCCGCCCGTCGGATCCGCCCCTGCCCGGCCACGTGTACTGGATGTTCTTCGCCAACCCCGGAAAGGTGGTACAGCCCGGCGACCAGGTGAGCGTCGAGATCGGCGCGTTCCGGGTCGATCGGCTGGTGGTGGAGTAGCGCCCGATGTCCAGGCAGCGATGGGGATGGATCGCCGGCGCGCTCGCGGTCGCCGCGCTGGCCGGCCTCGGGTGGACGGGGTGGCAGCGCCACCGGGCCGCCGTGGTGGTGGACCACAACGTGGAGGGCCGCGGCGGCGAGCAGCGGCTGCGCGCCGTCACCGCGCTCCGGTTCACCGGCCGGATGGACGTCGGGCGGGGGGTGCAGGTCCCGTTCGTGCTGGAGCAGAAGCTGCCCGACAAGATGCGGCTCGAGTTCACGCTCGACGGGCAGACCGCGATCCAGTGCACCACCGGCGACGCCGGCTGGAAGGTGGTCCCGTTCCGCGGCGCGTCCGAGCCTGAGCCGATGACCCCGGACGAGCTTCGCGAGGTGGCCGACTTCGCGTCGCCGTCCGGGCTGCTGTTCGACCACGCGGCGCGCGGGATCCGGGTCCGGGTCGTCGGGCGCGACGCGGTGGACGGGCAGCCCGCGGACCTGCTCGCGTTGACCCTCCCGGGCGGCGCAGAGCGGCGGGTGTGGGTCGACGCGCAGACCGGGCTCGAGCGGAAGGTCGAGGCGACCCGGACCCTCGGCCAGCGGACCCTCCGGGTCGAGACCACCTACGCCGACTGGCAGCCGACCCCGGAGGGGCTGCAGATCGCGCGCCGGCAGGAGACGAGGACCGAGGGCGACCCTGCGGCCCACGCGCTCACGATCGAGACCGTCCAGGTCAATCCGTCGATCGACGACGCTCGGTTCGCGCCCCCCGCCCCGCTCCGCGGTTCCCGGTAGCGGGCCGGCCGGCGCCGTGCCGAGCGGGCACGGCGGGTCGGCCCTCCCCGGCGACCGGTCACTTCCCGTACGGCGACGCCCGGAGGTTGCCGATCAGCCGCTGGAGTGCGTCGCACCCGGTCCCCGGATCTGCGGGCTTGCCGGGGTCACACCCGACGAACGCGGTCCACAGGCCGTCCAGCGCCTTGACGGCTCCGTCCGGATCGCCGTCCCACAGGGCCTGCTCGGCCGCGATCGCGGTGTCGCCGATCTTCGCGCGGTGATCGGTGTCGGAGGCGCCCTTCGGGACCGCCAGGGTGGCGACGTCGAACCGCCAGACCGCGTCCGCGAGCCAGCTCGGGTCCGCCCCGTCGCGCACGCCGTCCCGGTCGGTGTCGAACCCCTTCGGGTCGAGCTCCCAGTCGACCTCGAGCCGATCCGGCAGCCCGTCGACGTCCACGTCGGGGTCGAACCCGGCGATCGGGACGCACAGGCTGGCGTCGTCGAGGGGGTTGCCCGCGGTCCAGCCGGACGTGGGGTCCGTCCCGCAGTCCTGCTCCTGCCCGTCGGTCAGCCCGTCGCCGTCGGTGTCCGGGAGACGCGGATCACTGCCGGCCTCCGCCTCCTCCCCGTCCGACGCGCCGTCGTCGTCGGTGTCCGGATCGAACGGGTCCCCGCCGAACTTGTCCTCGATCCCGTCGGCGAGACCGTCGTCGTCGGCGTCCGGGTCGGCGTCGCTCCCGCCGAACGCGGCCTCCTCGCACACCGACCACCCGTCGCCGTCGCCGTCGGTCACGTCGTACTCGACCCGATACCGAATCGACGTGTTCCAGCTCGGCGTCCCGACCGCCACCGTCGCCGCCGAGCCCGTCGCCACCAACGTCCCGGTCACCCCCTGCATCAGGAGGTCGTCCTCGTCGATCACCCCGGCCGACCCGAGCTCGTCGTACCCGAACAGCGACACGCCGAGCCGCTGGTTCGGCTGGACGCACAGCGACATCGACACCGTGCCGATCGGGATCGTCTGCGACGACGCCGGGACGTCGAACCGGGCCCGTCGCGACTGGGTGAGATCCTCGGTGAACACCGCGAACCCGTAGGTCCGGGTGGCGGCGGACGTCGTGAGGAGCGGCGTCCCGATCGCCTCGAGGGTCAGCTTCAGCTCGAGCGGCCCCGGCGACGCAGGCGGCGCGCAGGTCGTCCCGAACGGGTGGGCGTCGACGCCCGGCTCCGCCACGAGGGTCATCGCCGCGCCGACCCCGCCGAGGCCGTACCGATCGAACGCGATCCCGAGCGTCTGGCACCACGCCTGGCTGCTCTGCCACGTCGCGAGGCGCAGCGCGTCGGCCCAGTGCGGGCGCGGCGACGCGTCCTTGTTCAGCGCGACGTACTCGGGCTCGGTGTCGTCGCTGTCGCCGTGGGTCAGCCGGCACTCGGGCCGCACATCGAGGCACGCGGCCTCCCCGTCGGTGCCCCAGTGGGTGATCAGCCCGCGGAACGTCTGCCCGGTCGGCGACACCAGGATCGGGATCGTCGACTGGGTCGACTGCGACGCGGTCCAGCCGCCGGTCAGCGGCAGGGGCGGCTTGTAGCATTCGTCGCTCGTGAGATCGAGGTTCCGCTCGCCGAGCACGATGTCTTCGCGGATCAGCCCGAGCGTGGCCCGCGGCGCCCAGAACCGGGTGCTGCGATCGAACAGGTTCGCCGGGTCGAACAGGCCGGCGGTGCCGTGGGTCTGCTCGACCAGGTTCACCCAGTTCGCGTGCGAGTAGAAGTCCTGGGTGCCGTGGAGCATCCGGCCGAGCTGCTTCGCGAACGCGAGCGGGTCGGGATCGTTCGGGTTCAGGCCGTCGGCGGCGAGGCCGAGCTGCTGGTTCACGTACGCGAACCCCTCGACGAACCGGCACCGGTCGAAGTGACGCTGGAAGTCGTCCTGCGGGTCGCCGGAGTCCTGCTCGTTGTTCCAGTACACCGCCTCTTCCACCAGCTCCGGCCGGACGAACGACAGGGCGTCGTGGGTGATCCGCTCGTGCCCCTCGGCGCCGCCGGTGAACGCGTACCCGGGGCCCCCGAACAGCCCGAGCGCCGCCGCCACCGTCCAGCGGGTCCGACCGATCGTCGACATCGACACCTCCCGCACACCACGTCGCGCGGGGGCCGTCGCCGCGGACCCGCCTCCGGTCGCGGGTTGTACCGATCGGGGCTCAGGTCAGCGCCCGGGATACCGAGCCAGCCGATCCGACAGCCGCGCCGCGAGCCACGAGCTGGCCCCACCGAGCGCGTCGAGGATCGCCCGACCCTCGAGCCGGTACGCCGCGATCTTGTCGGCGGTCCACGCGGGCGGCGGAGGCGCCAGGTTCGTGATCCGATCCGCCAGCTTGACCATCGCGATCTCGGGCGGCTCCCGCCGGATCCGGACCAGCGAGTCCGCCATCCGGTCGGCCTTCGGCAGCGCCGGATCCTTGGTCAACGCCGCCACCCCCGACGCGACCCGGGGGCCGAACCGCGCAGCCACTGCGTCGACGGTCACGGCGGTGTCCTCGACGGTGTCGTGGAGCAGGGCGCACGCCACCGCGAGATCCTCGTCGCGACCGGGCTCGTGCCGCAGCGCGAGCATCAGCTCCATCGCGACGCAGCTCAGGTGGACCACGTACGGGTGGCCCTTCGGGGTGAGGCCCGCCCCGTGCGCCTCCGCAGCGAACTCCAGGATCTCGACGTACCGCGACGGGTCCACGCGCCCTCCCGCCCGACGTTACGCCAGGTCGGGAGCGACGATGCGCGACGGGCTGTGGACCGGACCCGGGACCGAGCTCGGGCCGGACGGGTGGGACCGCGTGTTCGCCCTGCTCGACGTCGGATTCCCCGGCTTGCCGGCCCGCGCCGCCCGCGCCGCCGCGCTCGGAGCGCCGTGGGAGGCCATGACCACCCCGTTCGTGTGGATCGAGGGCGGGC
>JBEBJW010000816.1:0-4051 GCA_040079715.1 Myxococcota bacterium
GCGGCGTTCGGCGCGAGCGCGATCCGCGGGCCGCCCGCGTCGTCCGCGAACGTCACCCGCCAGCCGTACATCGCGCCCGCGGCGGTGCCGTTGGCCCGACGGGGCGGCGGGGGCATGGGCGGCCTGGCCTGCGCAGGCTGTGCCTTCGTGGCGGGGGTGGCTGCGGCCGGAGCCGTGGGGCGGCTCTTGCCGCGCGGGGTCGCCGGCGGGATGCCGTGCTTCTTGCGGTACATCTGGACCGCGGTCCGGGCGACGCCGGCCTTGGTGGCGACCTCCGCGTCCGACAGGACACCGACGATGTCGCGGTACCGATCGATCCGCGACTTGCGCGGCTTGTTCTCCTTGCGGCCCTTCGACGACGCGCTCGCGGCGGTCGGGGCGTCTCCCCCCGGCTCCGGCGGCAGGTCGTCGGACTCGCCGGACTCGCGCGCCTTGCGGCGCTCGAGCGCGCGGCGGGTGGCTCCCTGCGGCAACGCGGGCGCGATTCCGTGCCGTTGCCGGTACTGGTGGACCGCCGACGGCGTCACGCCCGCCTTGGCGGCGACCTCGGGGTCCGTGAGGACGCCTACGAGATCGTGGTACTCCTCGATCCGGGAGCGATTCCCCGGAGCCGCTTTCCGCTTACTCTTGTCTGGCATGGTGTTCCCTCGGCGTCAGTCTATAACGGGTAACGCGCGGTTGGGAATCCGATTCACCACACATTGTTGCCACATCGACCGTCGCGAACGGCAGATCACGATGTTGATACAGGTCGAACGCCGATCAACTCGCGCATCTGAACCCGACGGTATCGAGTCGTTCTCCTGGTGCGACCGCGGTGCGGGTGGTGGTCCGGACCGCTTTCGGGTCGTCGAACATCCAGGCGCCGCCTCGGACCACGGCGAGCGCCGAGTCCGGCCGCGCCGGGCGCCGCGGGTTCACCGGCGGGCCCTCGCGGTGGAACGCCGGGTCGTCCTCGTCGCTGCACCACTCCCACACCAACCCCACCAGGTCCTCGACTCCGTACGGGGATGCGCCGGCTGGACGACCACCGACCGGAGCGGTTCCCTTCCGTTGCCCGAACCACACCCGATCCAGCGACGGAGGCGCCGCGCCCCACGGATAGCGACGCCCGTCCGTTCCGCGGGCGGCCTTCTCCCACTCCGCGTCCGTCGGTAGCCGCAGCCCGAGCCAACCAGCGTAGGCGGTCGCGTCGAGCTGCGACACGAACACCACCGGGTGATCGTGCTGCTCCGGCGCGGGACCGGACGAGCTCGGCCAGTGCGACAGGAACCGCGTCCGATCGTCCGGACGATAGCCCGTCGCGCGGAGGAACGCGTGATACTGCGCGTTGGTGACCGGCAACCGGTCGATCGCGAACGCGTCGAGCCAAACCTCTCGCCGGTCGTGGCCCATCCCGAACGGCCCCGCGTCGACCCGGAGCAGCTCGTGGCCGTTTCCGACCGACCCGGTCCGCGGGACCGCGGGCGGCTCGCCGATCGCCAGCGCCGTCATCAGCTCGCGCCGGAGCGCCCCCGCCGCCGTCGGCCGCTCCTCCGGGTACTTCGCGAGGCACGCGACGATCGCCCGCTCGATCGCCGGGTGCAGGTCCGGGCGGATCGTCGAGGGTCGCGTGGGCACCTTGTTCGTGTGGGCCATCATCAGCGCGAACGGCTGGGCGTCCGGGAACACCGGCTGGCCGGTCGCGAGCTCGTACAGCACCACCCCGAACGCGTACAGGTCCGACCGGTGATCCACCGGCTCCCCGCGGACCTGCTCGGGCGACATGTACCGGCAGGTCCCGAGCACCGCGCCGGTCAGGGTGTAGGTGGTCCCCTCCAGGACCCGCGCGATCCCGAAGTCGATGATCCGGGGCACGAGGCGGCCGCCCACCACGTCGACCAGCACGTTGCCCGGCTTCAGGTCACGGTGGACGATCCCCCGCGCGTGGGCGGCCTCGAGCCCGGCCAGCAGCCCGACCGCGATCTCGCCGAGCTCGCGGGGCGGCATCCCCCCGCGCCACTGCTCGAGCAGCCGGGCGAGCGTCGGCCCGTGGACCCGCTCCTGGACCAGCGCCACGGCCCCGTCGGTCGACACCGTGTCGAACACCGGGACCACGTTCGGGTGCGCCCAGCCGCTGGTGATCCGGCCCTCGCGCAGGAACCGACGGCGGATCCCGTCGTCGCCCACCAGGTTCGGGTGGAGGACCTTCACCGCGACGTCCCGCCCGAGCAGCCGGTCGGTCGCGGCGTACACCGCAGACATCCCGCCCTCTCCGATCCGGGGGCCGAGGCGGTACGGGCCGAGCAGGCTCCCCTCCCCGATCGCGATCGCCGGAGGACCCGCGCGGATCGCGATCGTCGGCGACACGGGCGTGTCGTCGGGGACGTAGGTCGGGGCCGCCGCACCACACGACGGGCAACTGGACAGCTCGGCGGCGTGCGAGGCGCCGCACCGGGGACACCGCATCCGGGGAATGTAGCGTAGCGATTCCACCGCTGGACCAATCGGCTGCACCGCTTTAGATGGGGCGGTCGGGAGCGTGCTCATGGACAGCGTGTTCAGCCGGATGCGGCTGGCCTACTCGATCGTCGGGCGCACCTTCGGGGTGCGGATCCTGCCCCTCTTCGCGGCCTACATGTGGGCGAACATCCGGATCGCGGTGGCGATCGGTATGGCGCTCGATCCCCTCTTCTACCCGCGGCTGCGGTCGACGGTGGTCAAGCGCCCGATCGTCCTCGTCGGGAACCCGCGCACCGGGACCACGTTCCTCCAGCGGTTCATGTGCGACGAGGGCTACGGCGGCGGCCTCGAGGTGTACCGGATGCTGTACCCCTCGCTGCTGATCCAGGCGGTGCTCAAGCCGTTCCTGCCGATGCTCGAGGCGATCGCCCCGACCCGGTGGCACCGGACCAAGGCCCACGACACGAGCCTCCAGTCGGTCGAGACCGACGACGTGGCGGTGTTGTTCCGGCACTTCGACGGGTTCTTCCTGTACGGGTTCTTCCTCGCGTTCGACGAGGTCGATCACGAGCGCGAGTTCAAGCCCGAGGTCCGCGACACCAGCGCCCGCGACTTCGAGTGGCTCGACACCCTGTGGCGGCGGAGCATCGTCGCGCACGATCGCGAGATCGTGATCGCGAAGCTGTTCTCGCTCGGCACGCGGTCGGCGCAGTTCCTCGAGAAGTTCCCGGACGCGCGGATCCTGTACATGGCGCGTGATCCCGCCGCGACGATCCCGTCCGGGATGAGCCTCGTCACCGGCGTGCTCGAGAACGCGTTCGGGTTCTGGTCGCTGCCGGAGGACGTGCGCAAGCGGTGGTTCGAGCGGCTGTACAACGGCCTCGTCGAGCTGCAGCGCCGGTTCCACGACGACTACGTGTCCGGCAAGATCCCGTCGGACCGGGTGTTCGTCGTCCGATACGACCGGATGATGGTCGACTTCGAAGGCCTGATGAACGACATGCACAAGTTCCTCGGGCACGAGCCGACCGAGGCCCAGCGCAAGGCGATCGCCGCGCAGGCCGAGACCCAGCGCTCGTACAAGAGCGAGCACAAGTACGATCTGGCGAAGTTCGGCCTCGACGAGGAGCGGCTGCGGCGGGACTGCAAGTTCTACTACGACACGTTCCTGCCGCCGCTCGAGGCGCCCGCCGCCCCGACCCGGGCCGAGCAGTCGGCGTGAGCCGGGCGGCCCGCTGAGCCGCGTCCACCGGTGGGCGCCGAGGCGCCGGCCCAGCGCGGTCTGGTGGGCCGGCGCCGCGCTCGTCGGGTGGTCGCTCGGGTGTTGGAGCAGCCCTGCTCCGCCCCCAGCGGACGCACCGGTCGCGGACGCACCGGTCGCGGGCGACACCGGCGGCGCGGTCGGCGAGGCGCCGTGGCCGTCCGAACGCGACGGCGCGGGCGACCCGGACACCCGCAAGCCGCGCCGGGGCGACCCGCGTGACCCCGCCAAGAAGAAGCCCGGCGGGCGGCGACCCGGGGACCCGGATCGTCGAGACCCCGACCGCGAGGGACCCGGTGGTGGACCCGGTGGTGGACCCGATGGGGGGGGCGGGCGGAACCGCCGCGG
>JBEBJW010000817.1:0-4044 GCA_040079715.1 Myxococcota bacterium
GTCAGGGGCAGGGGCAGGGGCAGGGCTCTAGGGACAGGTCCAGGTCCAGGTGTCGACCGTGACGGTGTCCGGCTGGCCGTCGCCGGTGACGTCGATCCCGAGCACCGTCTCGAGCAAGTACCCGTCGGCGTCGTAGCTGTACTCGTACCGGAAGGTGCTGTTCGGCCCGTGGGTCGCGCCGTCGATCACCGACGGCGTGCCGTCCGGGTTGTAGGTGGTGGTGGACTCGCTCTCGGTCTGACCGTCGTTGTCGGTGTCGGCGCTGGTGAACGTCAGCCGCCCGGCGGTGTCGTACAGGTAGACGTACGACTCGTCGATCGACCCGTTCCGGCGCACGTCCACGTCCTGGACGTAGTCCCACTCGGTGCCGCCGGTGTAGGTGTACGTCGCGAGCCGGTCGAGCGGCCCGTCGCAGTCGTACGACGTCCGCCGGTCGGTGGCGTCGTAGGTGTAGGCGCAGGACGACTCGTAGGTGCCGTCGCCGTCGCTGTCCTGCTCGTACACCGTGCGGACGTCGGTGACCGCGTCGTACGCGAGCCGCTCGGCGTAGTCGCAGGTCGTGTCGTTGCCGTAGTCGACGCAGTACGTCTCGAGCTGGTCGGTGGCGGTCCAGGTCCGGTAGTGGACGTCGTCGATCGAGCCGTTGCCGGTGTCGTCGAACTGGCGCTCGAGCTCGTTGCCGACGGCGTCGCGGATGAACCGGGTCACCGCGGGGGTGTCCGGGTCGGCGTCGGACGTCTCGACCGTGCCCTCGAGCCCGAACCCGTCGTAGGTGATGGTGGTGGTCCGCTCGATCGAGCCGTCGTCGCCGTCGTCGGTGTCGATCACCGCCACGCAGTCGGTGGGGTCCGCCGGCTCGACCGGGTCGGCGTCCGCGTCGGTGTCGGTGTCGGAGTCGGTGTCGGCGTCGCTGTCCGTGTCGGCGTCGCTGTCCGCGTCCGCGTCGCTGTCCGCGTCGCTGTCCGCGTCGCTGTCCGCGTCCGCGTCGGACTTGCCGTCGGCGGGCTGTTCGATGTCGCCGCTGCACGCCGCCAGCCACGCGATGATCGGGAGCACGGTTCGCATCGGCATCCTCCGGACCCGGAGCGTACCGTCCCCGGCCGACCTGGGATAGTGTGGCGCGCCAGGGAGGCGAGACGATGGCGGAGATCGGGTCGGCGGACCGTCCGTTGCGGGTGGCGATCGTGGGCGCAGGGCCCTCCGGGTTCTACGCGGCCGCGGCGCTGCTGGCGCCAGCCCCCGGGGGCGCCGCACGCCAGGTGACGGTCGACATGATCGACCGGCTGCCCACGCCGTTCGGGCTGGTCCGCGGCGGGGTCGCGCCGGATCACCAGAACATCAAGGCCGTGATCCGCGTCTACGACAAGACCGCGAAGAACCCCGCGTTCCGGTTCCTCGGCAACGTGGCGGTCGGCCGCGACGTGACGATGGACGAGCTGCGGGCGGCGTACGATCAAGTCGTGCTCGCGGTCGGGTGCGAGAGCGCGAACCCGCTCGGGAT
Organism: Myxococcota bacterium; assembly: GCA_040079715.1. Taxonomy (GTDB): domain Bacteria; phylum Myxococcota_A; class UBA796; order UBA796; genus JACKER01. The sequence goes on from JBEBJW010000817.1 coordinate 1,502, forward strand.
CCCGGGGGAGGACCTGCCCGGGAGCCACTCGGCCACCGCGTTCGTCGGCTGGTACAACGGCCACCCCGACCACCGCGACCGGGACTTCGATCTTTCGTCCACCACCGCGGTCGTGGTCGGCGTCGGCAACGTGTCGATGGACGTGACCCGGGTGCTGGTGCGCGATCGCGACGAGCTCGCGAAGACCGACATCGCCCACCACGCGCTCGAGCAGCTCCGGCAGTCGAAGGTCACCGACGTGTACGTGCTCGGGCGGCGCGGGCCGGTCCAGGCCGCGTTCTCGCCGGCGGAGATCAAGGAGATCGCCGAGCTCGACGGGGTCGACCTGGTGGTCCGTCCGGAGGACCTCGTGCTGGATCCGGCGTCCGAGCAGGCGCTCGCCTCCGCCGAGAAGACGGTGATCCAGAACATGACGTTCCTCCGCGAGGTGGCGGGTCGCACGCCGACGGCGCCGAAGCGGGTCCACCTGCGGTTCCTGGCGAGCCCGGTGGCGATCCGCGGATCGGATCGGGTCGAGGCGGTCGAGATCGGCCGCAACCGGCTCGAGCCCGGCGGCGGGGACCTCAAGGCCCGCGACACCGGCGAGCGCGAGACGATCCCGGCCGGGCTGGTGTTCCGGGCGGTGGGGTACCGCGGGATCCAGGTCCCGGGCGTCCCGTTCGACCAGAAGACGGGGACGATCCCGAACGCCGGCGGGCGGGTGACCGACGGCGGCGCCCCGGTCGAGCGGACCTACGTGGTCGGGTGGGCGAAGCGCGGTCCGCAGGGCCTGATCGGCACGAACCGCGGCGACAGCAAGGACACGGTCGACCGGATGTTCGACGACCTCCCGACCCTGCCGAACGTCCCACGCGCCCCGCTCGCGAAGCTCGACGCCCACGCGGTCGGGTGGGCGGACTGGGAGCGGATCGACGCCGAGGAGGTCCGCCGCGGGAAGGACGCCGGCAAGATCCGCGAGAAGTTCTCGCGGGTGGCCGAGATGCTGGCGGCGCTCGGCCGCGGCTGACGGGCCGGTCGGCGCCGCTGCGGGTCGAGTCGGGGCTGTGGTACCCTCCCGGAAGCGCGAGTCGGAGCCGACCGTCTGCGCCGCCCGGTCGACACGGAGGACGCGATCGCCACCAGACGCACAGCCCGCGCCCGGGTTCCGGTCGCGATCGTCGGGGCGGCGGTGGTCGCGGGTTGGTCGGTCGCCTGCGGGCTCCTCCCTGGCGCCGAGCCCGGCCTGAGCCCCGGACCGAAGCTCGAAGACGTGCCGATCGTGTTCGCCTCCCCGGACCTGCTGACGGTCAAGGCGGGCGAGACCCTGGCGATCCTCGCGAAGCGGCACCGGGTGCGGGTCGAGGAGCTGAGGTCGTGGAACGGCCTGACCACCGACACGATCGAGGTCGGGCAGGTCCTGCTGGTGTGGACGCCGCCTCCCGCGCCGCCGAAGGTCGCGGCTGCCCCGGCGCCGACCGGGCTCCGGGCGAGCCTCGAACGGGCGCTGAGCGGTGCGCCCGCGGTCGAGTCGGACGCTCCGAGCGCCACCCAGGCTGGAGGGGCCGAGGACGGAGCCGCCGCGCCGGTCGCCGCGGGCGTCGGGTCGGAGGCGCCGACCGAGCCGTCCGCGCCCGCCCAACGGGTGACGATCGACCGACCGGCGCTGGCCGGGTTGTTCGGGATGCAGGTCGGCACCGACGTGGACCTCGAGGCGGCCGCGGCCGGGATGGAGCGCCACGACGCGGACCTCGGCGGCGGCGGGCTCGGTGAGCGGTCGCTCGGGACCGGGAACCAGGCGGACGATCTGGTGCTGGCGAAGCGGGAGATGCGCGACCTCGGGCCCAACATCCCGGACGTTCCCGTGTCGCCGCCGCGCCTGTCGAAGCCCGCGGCCAAGTCCTGCCTCCGCGGCCCGTCGGCGTCGGTGGCGGAGAGCGGGGTGGTCACCAGCGGCGGGCTGTCGGTCGGCCAGATCAACGCCGGGATGGGCCAGATCTCGAAGCACACGGTGCGGTGCTTCCCGGGCGGGACCGAGGGGAGCTACGCGGTGATCGTCGAGCTGACGGTCGGGTGCAACGGCCAGGTCTCGAACGTGTTCCTGGTGAACGGCGGGGTCGTCCCCACGCGGGTCACGAGCTGCATCCAGCAGACCCTGTCGTACGCCTCGTTCCCGGCGCACTCGATCCCGAACGGCTTCACGTTCCAGTATCCGATGAAGTTCAGCTTCTGAGCTGAGCTCGGCCCGACGACGATCGTACCGCTCGGGCGGCGCGTCGTTGCGCGCTGTTACATGCTGTTGCCAGGGTCGAACGCCGCGGATGGCTACTTCGGGGCCCGGAGGTCCGATGTCGCCCGTCCCCCGTGTCTCGTGGCTGCTGTCGCTCGCGCTCGTGTCGATCACGTCCGGGGGCTGCGCGGTCGGTGATCCCGACCTGGTGGTGGTCCACCCGGTGACCGGCGACCCGTCCACCACGATCACCACCCCCGGGACCTCCGACACCCCGCCGACCACGACGGTCCCCACGACGACGACCACCACCACGACCACGACCACGACCCCCACC
>JBEBJW010000818.1:0-4037 GCA_040079715.1 Myxococcota bacterium
GGGTGATCGCGCGGCCGCGGGTGTGGAGCGGGGGCGTGTTCAGCCAGCCCTGGGCGACGTCGAGCGGGACCCCGGCGGTGAGGAGATCGTCGACCGAGGCCCGCGCGAGCCCGGCCCAGCCGCCGAACCCTCGCGCGAGCTCGTCCAGATCCCGCCGGCGAGCGACCGCCGAAGCGCCCGCCCAGAACCCCCGAATCGTGTCCATCCGTCCCCCGTTCGGTCGGGGTAATCGGGCGTCGCGGCGTCCGGACGTCTACCCGCCTCGGATTTCCGCTACGGTGGAGGGGAGATGGGCGGCGACGTGCTCGAGCAGTTCGTGGATCACCTCCGGGTCGAGCGGGGGGCGAGCCCGCACACCGTCCGGGCGTACGCGCGGACGCTCGGCGGGCTGCGCGACCGCCTGGCCGCGGGCGGCCGCACGTTCGAGACCGCGCGGAAGATCGACGTGCGCGGGTTCCTGTTCCGGGTCGGCCGCGGTCGGTCGTCGGCGACGCTCGCCCGCCACGTCGCCGCGATCCGCACCCTGTACCGGTGGCTGATCGATCGCGGGGTGGTCGACGTTGGGATCGCCGACGACCTCCAGCCGCCGAAGGTCGGGCGCCACCTGCCGCGGTTCCTGTCGGAGGCCAAGGCCGAGGACGTGGTCGAGGGGCCCGGCCTGCCCGCGCGCGACCGGGCGATCGTCGAGCTGCTGTACGGATCGGGGATCCGGGTCGGCGAGCTGTGCGCGTTGGACCTCGGCGACGTCGACCTCCACACCGGGATGGTCCGGGTGCGCCACGGCAAGGGCGACAAGGAGCGCCGGGTCCCGATGGGGGAGGCAGCCGCCCACGCGCTCGGACGGTACCTCGCCGACGCCGCGATCGAGCCCGGCCCGCTGTTCCTGAACGCCCGCGGGGCGCGGATGTCGACCCGCACCGCTCACCGGGTGGTCCAGCAGGCCGGCACCCTCGCCGACGCACCCGGCCTGCATCCGCACGCGCTCCGCCACTCGTTCGCGACCCACCTGCTCGACGCCGGGGCCGATCTCCGCGCGATCCAGGAGCTGCTCGGCCACGCGAGCCTGTCGACGACCCAGCGGTACACCCACGTGTCGGTCCAGGCGTTGCTCGACACCTACCGCGCCGCGCACCCCCGCGCGCGCCGCGGGAGCGACGGGCCCGACGATCCCGGTTAGGTCGCTCGTCGGGTGAGGGCGGCGATGCCGAACGTGGTGGTGGTCGGCACCCAATGGGGCGACGAGGGCAAGGGGAAGGTGGTCGACGTTCTGTCGCGCCACGTCGACGCGGTCGTCCGGTTCCAGGGCGGCAACAACGCGGGACACACGCTGGTGATCGACGGGGCGAAGGTGGTGCTCCACCTGCTGCCGTCGGGGGTGATGCGCCCGACCTGCGTGTGCATCATCGCCAACGGGGTGGTGGTCGACCCGTCGGTGCTGCTTGGCGAGCACGCGGCGCTGGCGGCGAAGGGGAGGCTGCTCACGCCGGACGACCTCGTCGTCAGCCCCCACGCCCACGTGATCATGCCGTACCACCTGTCGCTCGATCGGCTGCGAGAGTCGTCGCTCGGCGACCGCAAGATCGGCACGACCTGTCGCGGGATCGGTCCGTGCTACGAGGACAAGGTCGCGCGGCGCGGGGTGTGGATCGCGGATCTGCTCGACGAGGCGCGGCTCCGGGCGCGGGTCACCGAGGTCCTCCCGCGCAAGAACCGCGAGATCGTCGAGTGGTACGGCGGTGAGCCCCTCGACGCGGACACGATCGTGCGGGAGTACACGCGGCACGGGGCGGCGCTCCGGCCGTTCGTCCGCGACGGCACGGCGATGCTCCACCGGATCGTGCGCCGCGGCGGCTCGATCCTGTTCGAGGGCGCGCAGGGCACGTTCCTCGACGTGGACCACGGCACGTACCCGCACGTCACCTCGTCGAACACGGTGGCGGGCGCGGCGTGCGCCGGGAGCGGGATCGGCCCGACCGCGATCTCCGAGGTCGTCGGGATCGCGAAGGCCTACACCACCCGGGTCGGGGCTGGGGTGTTCCCGACCGAGATGGCAGAGCCGAAGGCGACCGAGATTCAGCGCCGGGGCGCCGAGTTCGGGGCCACGACCGGTCGCGCGCGGCGGGTCGGGTGGTTCGACGCCGCGCTGGTTCGGCACGCGGTGCGGATCAACGGCGTGACCCGGCTCGCGCTGACCAAGCTCGACGTGCTGTCGGGCGAGACCGAGATCCCGGTGTGCGTCGGGTACGAGGGCGTCGACGACGACGACTTCCCGCCGTCGCTCGACGGGGTGGTGCCGCGGTACGAGGTCCTCCCGGGGTGGACCGGCGACCTCGCCGGGTGTCGGACGCTGTCGGAGCTCCCGGCGACCTGCCTGCGGTACGTGAAGCGGCTCGAGGAGCTGTGCGGGATCCCGATCGAGCTCGTGTCGGTCGGGGCGGACCGCGAGCACACGATCCGCTCGGGCAACCTGTTCACCCGCTGAACCGCGGGGTGGAGGCCTTGACGCGGACCGGCCCACCCAGTACGTGTGAGCTCGTTCGCTCCGGGGCTGGAGGCCCCGCGGTACCGCCGGGTCGCTAGCTCAGTTGGTAGAGCACCGGCCTTTTAAGCCGAGGGTCACAGGTTCGAGTCCTGTGCGACCCATCCCGAGAGGAACGTTCGTCGACCCCATCGTCTAGAGGCCCAGGACGCCGGGTTTTCATCCCGGTAACGAGGGTTCGAATCCCTCTGGGGTCATTCCTCCGATGAGCTACCGGTCCGGGGTTCGGTTCGCAGCGACCGACCCCGAGCTACCAGGGTCGGACGGGCCGCCGAAGCGGGCCAGGCGAGAACCCGACGCCCGGGTCGCCCCAGGAACTCCCCCAAGGGGCGCTGGAGGCCCGGTTGCGGACGTCCGACGGAGGTCCGGAGGGGCGCACCGCGGTTTCGGATAGTCCTGGCCAGGGAGGGAGAGATGCTGTGGTGGGCCGTGGTCGGCTGTCTCGAACCGGACGCGTCGGACCTCTGCCCCGCGGACTGCGCGACGAAGATCGTCGACGTCATCCCACCGGATGGCGCCACGGACGTCGACCCCACGGTTGTCGTGGAGGCGCGCGCCACGCCCGACGACGCAGCGCTCGCGATCGAGGTCATCGGTCCGAACGGCGAGCGGATCGGCGGGGCGCAGGGGAACGGGACGGTGACGGTCGATCCGGGGTTTCTGGACGACGGTGCCGAGTACGTGGTCGTCGTGACCTACGGCTGTGGCCCGTCCGACGGTCAGGGCGTGGCGGTGTGCGGCGAGGAGCGGTCGACGTTCCGGACGGGTGCCCGGCCCACCTCCACGGAGGCGGAGCCCCCCTCGGCGGTGGACGTGCTGGTGGTCGTCGATGACTCGCACTCGATGGGCGAGGAGCAGGGCGCACTCTCTGCGGCGATCCCCGTGTTGATCGGCGGTCTGTCGCAGTTCGACCCTCGATATGCGGTGACGACGACCACACTGGTCACGGGCCTCGTGGGCGATCCGCCGGTGTGGGACGGGACGGGCATCGCGGATCGCGTGAACGTCGGAGTAGGCGGTGACGATGTAGAGCAGGGCCTCGCGTCGATGGTGGCGGTGGCAGGGCTCGACGCGGGCTGGCGGGACCACGCGCGGTTCATCGCGATCGTCCTCACCGACGAGGAGGATTGCTCCAACGACCTGGACCTGACGGAGCCGGAGCGCTGCTACACCGAGCCCGAGTCGCTCACGCCGGTGGCCGAGATCGTCGATGCGCTGCGGACCGTGCGTCCGGACGCGCAGATCCACGGGATCACGGCGCTCGGCGGCTGCGACGACGCCTACCCGTCAGCGCGGATCTCCGAGGCTGCGACGCTGACGGGCGGCCTGGTTGTCGACATCTGTGCAGCGTCGCTCGACGACGGCCTGCGCGCCATCGCTGAACAGAGCGTCGCCGCTCGCTAGTACTCGGGATCTGAGGTTCGTTCCGGGTTCTCGCCGTCGATGTTGGTGAGAACCCACCCGAACTCGCCCACGAGGGAGTCGACCACGGCGTCAC
>JBEBJW010000819.1:0-4036 GCA_040079715.1 Myxococcota bacterium
TCATCGCGGGCTCCAGTGCCGGTCGTGGGCGGGGCCGAGCGCCAGCGACTCGGCCATCAACGTCGTCATCCGCGCCACCACCCGCCGGTGGTGGTGCTGCACGTCCCGATCGGTCACCCGGTCTGGCGGGACGTCCGCCACCAGCGGCTCCGACAGCAGGTGCCACAGGGGGACCGGGCGCGGGATCGCGGTCCCGAGCCGCCCGAACGCGACCGGGACCGGGACCCGGGCCGCCGCGTACGCCCGGCGGGTCACCGGGTTGCCGATCACGGTGTACAGGTCGTCGGCGCGGGGGCAGGCCGCGAGCACGATCGGCGCCCCGGCCTCCATCGCGACCCGGACGAACCCGCGCCGGTCGGTCCAGTCGAACCGGTACCGGGCCCCGCTCGGGCGCAGCGCCTCGCGCATCCCGCCCGGGGCGAGGCCGATCAGCTCGCCTTGCTGGAGCATCCGCCGGGTCGCGTCGCGGGTCCCCTCGACGAACCCGGCGCCGGTGAACAGCGCCCCGAGCCCCGGAGTCCGGAAGATCAGCCGGTCGGCGAGGCCGCGCAGCGTCCGCCCGAGCTGGTCGAGGATCGGGATCGCGAGCAGGAACGAGTCGTAGGTCGCGAGGCTGTGGTGGAACGCGATCAACGCAGGCCCCGACGGGATCCGGTCGAGCCCGTACACCCGGTGGTCGTGGTACGCGCACAGCGCCCGGAGGGTGGCCTCGACGCTGCGGAACCGCCGGCTCATCGCCCCACCTCGGCCGCGAACGGGCGCGCGACCAGCGCCGCGAGCTGGCCGCGGACCGACGGATCCTGGTGGAACAGGTGCCCGGCCGGCAGCTCGACCCACGCGACGCACCGCAGCCCGAGCGCCTCGATCTGGGGCGCCCCGAGCGTGTCGAGCGGGTCGGTCGCGCCGCGGATCACGATCACGTCGCCGTCGTAGGTCGAGCGGGCGCCGCCGTCCCACGACGAGGCCCCGAGCCACAGGTCCCGCCGGGTCGCCGCCAGGAGGCGGGCCCGGGTGTCCGGCGCGTCGAGGACCCGGGCGGGCACCCGGAGGGTCCGGAGCGCGTCCAGCACCTGATCGTCGTCGATCGCCGAGGGTCCGGCGGGGGTCGGCGGCAGGATCGACCGGAGGAGCTCCGGGGTCGGGACCGCCCCGAGCGCGACGAACCGAGGCTCGGCGCCGGTCGCCGCCAGGGCCGGCGCGACCTCGAGCGCGACCCACCCCCCGACCGAGTGGCCATACAGCCCGAACGGGACGGTGCACAGCGGCGCGAGCTCGGCCACCAGCCGATCGCGCAGCCCGTCGACCGCGGCGACGTCCGCCGGCAGCTCGACCGTGCACACCTCGAGCCCGGCCGGCACCTCGTCCTGCCACGCCTCGTACGCCGACGGGTCGCCGCCGAGCGGCAGGAAGCAGAACAGGCGGGCGCGGACCTCCCCCCCGCGCTCCGCTCGTCCGGGGACGGCGTCGCCGACGCTCCGACGGATCCATCGGTGCGGGCCGTCGGATCCCGCCTCCCGACCGACCCGGCCCGGGTGGCCGACCTGGCCGATCTGGGGCGCGACCTCGTCCGCGAGCTCTCGGACGGTCGGGCCGCGCAGGATCCGGACCAGCGGCACGCCGACCCCGAGCTCGGCGTGGATCCGGCTCGCGAGCTCGGTCGCGACGAGCGAGTCGAGGCCGATCCGCGACAGCGGGACGTCGATGTCGACGGCGTCCGCGCCGACCAACCGGGCGACCAGGCCCGACAATCCCGCGGCGACCGCCTCGGCCCGCGGTCCCGGGGCCATCCCCGCGAGCCGGGCGCGCTCGGAGCCCGCGACCGGCGCGTCCACCGCGTCGGCGAGGTGGGCGAACCGCGCCCCGAGCCGAGCGGTGACCCGGGCCCAGTCGACGTCGGCCGCGATCCGCGTCGTCGCCTGCTCGATCAGCGCGCCCTCGAGCAGCGCCAGCGCCTCGCCGACCCGGAGCGACCCGACGCCGTGGGCGAGGATCTTCCGCTGATCCGCGGCCGAGGCCCGCGCCACCACGCCCACGTCGGCGAGCGGCCCGAACGCGACCGCGGTGGCCGGCAGCCCGAGCGACCGGCGGTGGGCCGCGAACGCGTCGAGGAACCCGTTCGCCGCCGCGTACGCCGCCTGGCCCGGGGTCCCGACCGCCGCCGCGATCGACGAGATCACCACGAACATCGACAGATCGAGGTCGCGGGTCGCGCGGTGCAGGTTCCACGCGCCGTCGACCTTCGGGGCGAGCACCCGCTCGAACCGGGCCTGGTCGTGGGCCGCGAGCGGCGCGTCGTCGAGGACCATCGCGGCGTGGACCACGCCGGTCAGCGAGCCCCGGTGCCGGGCGATCGTCGCGTCGACCGCCGCCGGATCGGTCACGTCGACCGCCGCGATCTCCACCGCCGTCCCGCGGGCCCGGATCGCGTCGACCACCGACGGGTCGCGGACCTCGCCCGACCGGCCGACCAGCACCACGGTCTCCGCACCCCGCTCGGCGAGCCACTGGGCGATCGCGAGCCCGAACCCGGACCCGCCGCCGGTCACCACCACCGTCCCGCGGACCGCCAGCCGGGGCGGGTGGACCGTCGGGACGGTCGCCGACCGGGTCACCACCACCTTGCCCGCGTGGCGGGCGTGGGCCAGCACCCCGAGCGCCTCCGCCGCGCGATCGAACGGCACGGCGCGGATCGGCGGCACCGGCAGGGTCCGGTCGACGACCCGCGCGACCACCTCGGCCAACAGGCGGCCGGTCTCCTCGCGCCGCAGGTTCGCCCACCGGTTGATGTCGAGCCCGAACAGCGCGCGGTTCTCGCCGAACGTCTCGAGCCCGATCGGCCGGTCTTCGTACAGGTCGGCCTTGCCGATCTCGATGAACCGCCCGAACGGGGCGAGGCACCGCAGCCCCTGGACCAGCAGCGGCCCCGCGAGCGAGTTCAGCACCACGTCGACGCCCCGCCCGTCGGTGGCGGCGAGCACCTCCTCCCGGAACCGGGGCGAGCGGGAGTCGACCACCGCGGCGACCCCGAGCTGGCGGAGCTGGTCTCGCCGCTCGTCGCTGCCCGCGCTCGCGAGCACCGTCGCCCCGAGCGAGGCCGCGAGCGCCACCGCGACCCGCCCGACCCCGCCGGAGCCGCTGTGCACCAGCACCGTCTCGCCGGGGCGGACCCGCGCCAGCTCGACCAGCGCGACCCACGCGGTCAGCCCGACCGTCGGGAGCGCCGCCGCCGCGGTCGGAGACAGCGCGTCCGGCCGGCGGACCACCAGCCGCCGATCCGCGACCACGAACGACCCGAGGCAGTGCCGCGCGAGCCCGAGCACCGGGTCCCCGACCGCGAACGGCGCGTTCGCCCCGGCCGCGCGGACCACGCCGGCGACGTCGAGCCCGAGCTCCGCGCCGGTCAGCCCGTGGGTCCACGCCTTGTCCGGGAGCAGCCCGGCGGCGACCACCACGTCCTTGAAGTTCAGCCCGACCGCTTCGACGTCGAGCAGGACCTCGTCCGGACCGGGTTCAGGCGCGAGCGACCGGACCCACGCGACCGACGACAGCTGGCCGGGCGCGGTCACCACCGCCCGGACGTCGGTCCGACCGGGGCCGTCGAGGGTGGCGTCCGCCGGGGCCTCGACCGGGCCGATCCGCTCGAGCCGCGACCGCGACCCGCCGCCGGACCCCGCGGTGACCTCGGAGCCGGCCGGCCAGTCGGCGACGACCCACGCCACCGCGTCGTCGGCCCCCACGACCCCGTCAGTGACGGCAACTGCGCCGGGGTCGGTCACTGCGATCCGCGCCACCGCGCACCCGGCGACCTCGGACATCGCGACCCGGGCCCACCCGGTCCACGCGCCGGACCCCACGGCCGCCGCGCCGTCGCCGGCCGGGACCACCAGGTGGAGCCGCGCCGGGCGCCGGGCCGCGAGGGCCGACAGCCGCGCGAGGCGGGCCGCGATCGATGGGGCGTCGATCGGACTCGGGTCGGCCAGCGACAGGTCGATCACCCCGTCGATCTCGTCGGCGTCGGGGTCGAGCAGCGCCACCC
>JBEBJW010000820.1:0-4027 GCA_040079715.1 Myxococcota bacterium
CGCCCTCGCGGTCCCGGCGTTCACCGTCGCGACCGACGCGGCGACGATCGAGAAGGGCAAGGCGGTGTTCGACGCGCGGGGCTGCGGCGCGTGCCACCAGTTCGGGTCGAAGCTGGTCGGGCCGGATCTGAACGGGATCGCCGAGCGGCGGACGCCGGACTGGATCGCCAAGATGGTGAAGCACCCGAACCTGATGGTCCGCCAGGATCCGGAGGCGAAGAAGCTGCTGGGCGAGCTGATGGTCGAGATGCCGAACCAGGGCGTCGAGGACGCCGAGCTCGGTCCGCTGGTGTCGTTCCTGGCGTCGCATCCGGCGGGGACGCCGTGATCCACGCGGGCTCTGCGTCGACCGCCCGGCCGGTGGCGCTCCAGCGGCGCCGGCGGTGGACCGTGCTGCTGCTGGCCGTCGGCGGGGCGGCGCTGTTCGTCCTCAGCTACCAGTTGCCGTACTGGAACTTCCACCTGGTGGCGCCGCAATACCCGCGCGGCCTGTCGCTGTCGATCGCGCTGTACGGGGTCACCGGCGACGTGGGCGAGATCGACATCCTGAACCACTACATCGGGATGATGCCGATGAGCACGGCGGCCTCGCTCGAGCGCTCGGTCAGCACCTACGTGGTGGCCGCGGTCGCGCTCGGGACCCTCGCCGGCCTGCTCGCGACCGGGAAGCGGTTCGGGTGGCTCGCGGCGATCCCGGCGGTCGGGCTGCCGCTCGGGTTCCTGGCCGACACCACGTACTGGATGTACCGGTTCGGTCACGAGCTCGCCCCGGACGCCCCGCTCCGGTTCGCTCCGTTCATGCCGGTCCTCGTCGGATCCGGCACGATCGGCCAGTTCCATACCACCGCCTGGCCCGCGATCGGGTTCTGGGTGGCGGCGTTGGCGGCGGCGCTGGTGCTGGTCGCGATCGGGCTCCGGCGGTCGGTGTGCGACCACTGCCCGAAGGGCAGCGTGTGCGGGGCCGCGTGTACCCACCTCGTCGTGTTCCCTCGGGAGACGCCGTGATCGTGTGGCTCGCCGCCGCGTGGGCCACCGACCACGACGTGCCGCCGCCCGTCGCGGTGGAGGTCACGGCGGGCGCGCTCCCGGTCGGTCCGCCGCGCCGGATCGAGGTCCCGGCCGGGTCGTCGCTCCGGGTCGCCCTCGCGCGGGCGACGCCCGGGTCGACGGTGATGCTCGGGGCCGGGGTCCACCGGGGACCGCTGGTGATCGATCGGCCGCTGGAGTTGGTCGGCGCCCCCGGCGCGGTCCTCGACGGGGGAGGGGAGGGCTCGGTGCTGGTGATCGCGGCCGACGACGTGACCGTGTCGGATCTCGCGGTGGTCGGCGGAGGCCGCCAGCCGCAGCGCGACGACTCCGGGGTGGTCGTCGCCGGCGACCGCGTCACGGTCGAGCGGGTCCACGTGTCGGACGCGTACCTCGGGATCGACCTTCGGCGGACCGACGGCGCGACCGTCCGGGATTGCGTGATCGACGGCGACCCCGCCGCGGCGTTCGGGCTGCGCGGGGACGGGATCCGGCTGTGGGAGTCGCACCACGCCACGGTCGAGCGCAACGTGCTGACCGGGGTCCGCGATCTGGTCGTGTGGTACTCGGACGGCGACCGGATCGTGGACAACCGGGTGACCGGCTCCCGGTACGGCACCCACCTGATGCACGCGGTCGACGCCGTGGTCTCCGGCAACGAGTACCACGACGACGTGGTCGGGATCTTCGTGATGTACAGCGAGCGGGTCGATCTCGTCGGCAACACGGTCCGCGGCGCCGACGGGCAGGCCGGGGTCGGGATCGGGCTGAAGGAGAGCGACGCGATCCGGGTCGAAGCGAACGTGCTGGTCGACGACACCACCGGCCTGTACGTCGACGGGACCCCCCACCGGGTCGACGGGGTGGCGACGTTCACCGGGAATCTGATCGCCGCGAACGAAGTGGGGGCGCGGTTCCACGGACCGTCGCCCGGGGCGGTGTTCACCGACGATCGGTTCGTGTCGAATCGCTCGGCGGTGACCGTGGACGGTCGAGCGACCCTCGCCGCGACGTTCGACGGCAACACCTGGAGCGACTACGCTGGCTACGATCTCGACAGTGACGGGATCGGTGACCTACCGTTCGAGGTCCGGTCCGCGTCGGACGCGCTGATCCGCCGGGAGCCGACGCTCGCGTTCCTCGCCGGCACGCCCGCCCTCGCGCTGATCGAGCTGTTCGGCGCCGCGTTCCCGATGTTCGCTCCGACGCCGATCCTGATCGATCGCCGCCCGATCCTGGACCCGCACCGGGAGCCCCGATGATCACCGTAGACCGGGTGTGGAAGTCGTACGGGCCGCGGGTGGTCCTGCGGGGGGTGTCGCTCGCGATCGCGCCCGGGGAGCGGATCGCGCTGGTCGGGCCGAACGGCTCGGGCAAGACGACCCTGCTGCGGTGCGTGCTCGGGATGGTGCAGTTCACCGGCGCGATCCGGGTCTGCGGCCACGATCCGCTCCTCGACCACGCGAGCGCCCAGATCCACGCCGCCTACGTGCCGCAGCGCGCCCCGGCGCTGCCGGTGCCGGTCGGGGAGCTGGTCGCGTTCTGGTCGGCCGAGCGGGGACAGGCCCCGGAGGGGCTGGTGGCGGCGTGCCGTGCGCTCGGGCTCGATCTGGGCGGCGTGTGGACCCAGCCGTTCCCGTCCCTGTCCGGGGGGATGCAGCAGAAGCTGCTCGCCGCGATGGCCCTCGCCACCGACTGCCCGGTGCTGTTGCTCGACGAGCCCACCGCGAACCTCGATCCGGCGGCCCGGGTCGCGCTGTTCGACGCGCTGGGCGCCCGGAGCCCCGCCCCGACGGTGGTGCTGTCGTCGCACCGGCTGGACGAGCTCCGGCGGCTGGTCGACCGGGTGGTGGTGCTCGCCGACGGCGAGATCCGCGAAGACCGCCCGATCGAGGCGTTCCTGGCAGACCCTGCGCTCGCCGCCGCCGCCGGGCTGGACGTCGAGCCCGATCCCCGCCCGGTCCCGTTCGCTCGGAGGTCGTGATGCTGTCCGTGCTGGTCCTCGTCGCCGGTTGCACCGTCGACACCACCACCCCGCGGGAGATCCCGTGGGATCGGGCGGCGTGCGACGAGTGCGCGATGCTGATCTCCGACCCCCGGTTCGCCGCAGAGCTCGTGACCACCGACGGAGAGACCCGGATGTTCGACGATCCCGCTTGCTTGTTCCGATACATCACCGCCCACCACCCGTCGATCGGCAACCTGTGGTTCCGGGACTCGACCGCGGACGGGTGGCTGTCGTGGTCCGGGGTCGCGTTCGTGCCGGCGCGCGGCGGGCCGATGGACGGCGGTGTCGCCGCGGTCCCGGTCGGCACCGACGGCGCGATCGGGTTCGGCGAGGCCTCGGCCCGGGTGGTCGGGGGTGGCCGGTGACCCCGCTGCTCCGGCTCGAGCTCGCGACCGTGGTGCGGACGCGGGTCGCGACGGCGTCGGCCCTCGCGGCCGCGGGCCTGGTCGCGCTGTTCGTGGCGCTCGCGTCGCGCGAGTCCGCGATCGTCGCGTTCACCGGGTACGGCCGGGTGGTCACCGGGTTCGGCCTGGCCGCCGTCCTGGTCCTGCCGCTGCTCGCGATCGCGGCCACCGCCCAGGTCGTGCCGGCCGCCCGGTCGGCGGGGGTGCTCGAGTGGTACCTGTCCCACCCGATGTCGCGGGACGGCTGCTTCGCCGGGCTGGTCGCCCCGCGGCTCGCGGCGGTGGCGGGTCCGGCGGCGCTCGCGGTGGTCGGGCTCGGGGTGGCGGCGGCCCTCGCCGGGGCGCCGGTGTCGGTCGGGGTGCTGGCCCGGCTGCTGGTCGTGGTCCTCGGGCAGGTCGTGAGCTTCGTCGGGCTCGGGATGGTGGTGTCGGTCGGGGCCCGGTCGGCCGAGCAGGCGCTGGTCCGCGGGCTGATCGTGTGGCTCGCCTGCACGCTGCTGCTCGACTTCGCGCTGATCGGGGCGATGCTGCGGTGGGACGTGCCGCCGCACCTGGTGTTCCTGCTGTCGGCGCTCGACCCGGTCCAGGC
>JBEBJW010000821.1:0-4027 GCA_040079715.1 Myxococcota bacterium
TCCGGCGTGAGGGTCCGCCCGCCGACGTCGATCGGGGCGGTGGGGAACGGCGCGTCGCCGCAGCCGGGGTCGACCGGGGCGTGCCGGATCGGCCACGGGTCGTGCAGCGTGCTCGCGTCGGGGTCGACCCCGTCCGGCCCGACCACCAGATCGACCTGCCCGACGAGGTGGCCGCCCATCCGGTCTTCGAGCAGGAACGTGTCGCCGACGCGGTGGTGGAGCACGGTGTGCGCGTGGCCGAGCACCATCACGTCGAACGTGCCGGGGGGCAGCTCGGTCAACAGCCGGCCGATCTCGCCGTCCGGCGTGCACCGGTCACTGTTCGTCGCGTACGCGGTCGGCGCGCACGCCCCGGTGAGGTGCGCGACCAGGATCCGGACCTGGACCCGCGCTGCGTCGAGCTCGGGGAGCAGCGCGCGGACCGACTCGACCGGGTCGGCGAACGTCAGATCGGCCACGTTCGTCGGGTTGGTCGTGGTGGGGGTCTCGGCCGTCGTCAGGCCGACGACCGCGATCCGCACGCCGCTCCGCTCGATCACGGTCCACGGCAGGACGTTCGGCGGGTCCCACCGGCTGCCGTCGGCCTCGCGCACGTTGGCGGTGAGGAACGGGTACGGCGCTGCTGCCGCCGCCGCCTCGAGCGCGCCGCGGAGGGGGTGCCCGCCGCCGGCCCCGCCGTAGTCGAACTCGTGGTTCCCGACCGCGCCCGCGTCGACCCCGAGGAGGCGGTACGCGTCGACCGACCCGCGGCCGTGGGTGGCGTTCACCGGCCAGCTCCCCTGGAACTCGTCGCCGCCGTCGAGCAGGACGAGATCCGGGTGCTCGGTCCGGAGCGCGCCGATCGCCGCCGCGAGCCACGGCAGGCCGCCGTACGCCACGTCCGGCTCCTTCGGCAGCACGGCCTCGTACAGGCCGCCGTGGAAGTCGTTCAGCGCGACGATCGGGATCGTCACCGGCCAGGCGGGCTCGGCGTGGGTGGGAACCGCGGGCTGCGGCGGCGTATGACAGGCGAGGGGGAGCAGGATCCACATCGGCGCGGGTCTAACGTGTTACCACTCTCGATGGCGGCGGCGCTGCCCGACGACGTTCGATCGGCGGTCGAACGGATGATCGGCCCGATTCGATCGATGACCGACCACTCGTGGCCTCACGGGGTCACCCGGGTCTGGCGGGTGGTCGGGTCGGAGACGGTGTGGGTGAAGCAGCACACCGAAGGCCGGAAGTTCCGGCAGGAGTCGCGGGCGTACGGCGCCGTGGTCCCGGCGCTCGGGGCGGCCGGGTTCCGCGTCGCGACCCGGATCGCCGACTGGCCGTCGCTGCGGACGCTGGCCCTGACCGATGTCCGCGGGGACCGCGCCCCGGACGGCGATCCGGCGGTCCACCGACAGGCCGGCGCGGCGTCGGCGGTGCTGCACGCCCTC
Source organism: Myxococcota bacterium (assembly GCA_040079715.1). Lineage (GTDB taxonomy): Bacteria > Myxococcota_A > UBA796 > UBA796 > JACKER01. Next base: position 1,422 of record JBEBJW010000821.1, read on the forward strand.
CCGCTCGACGACACGGACCCGGTACCGATCGCGGACGCGCTGCGCGCCCGGCTGACCCGGTGGGTGTCGGAGGCGAGCGGGGCGGTCGACCCGGCGTGGATCGAGCGGATCCGGGCGGAGATCGGCGACGGGACGGCGTTCGACGGCTGCGATCGGCGGTGGTGCCACCGGGACTGGTCGCCGCGGAACTGGCTGATCGACGAGGAGGGCCGCCTCGGGCTGCTCGACTTCGAACACTGCGGGCCGGATCTGTGGCTGTTCGACCTCGTGAAGCTCGCCGACGACGCCTGGCGGCGGTTCCCGGACACCCGCGCCGCGTACTTCGACGGCTACGGGCGCCCGCTCGATGCCGTCGACCAGGATCGGCTCCGGCGGCTGATGTGGCTCCACGCGCTCGGGACCACGGCGTGGGCGGCGACCCACGGCGACCCGGCGTACGAGGCCCACGGGCGCGCGCTGCTCGCCGCGCTCCACGCCGGGTGGGCACCCTGATCCGCTAATGCGTGGTGATCGCGGTGTCGGCGACGGCGAGCCAGTAGTCGTACAGGTCGAGGTGCATCGCGATCGACGGCATCCGGGCGAGCTGGACCGCGAGATCCGACAGCGACGCGAACGGATCCGGCACCAGCCGCACGATCGCGCTCGCTCGCCGCGCCGCGTCGCGGACCGCCGCCTCGGCGTCGCACCAGATCGCCGCGGCGATCACGTCGTCCACGTCGAACAGCGCCTCCTCGATCTGCTCGTCGGTCATCCCGCCGCCGGCGCACGCGTCGAGCTCCTCGAGCAGCGGCTCGAGGTCGACCTGGGCCCAGGTCTCGGCGAGCAGCTCGCGGCCGAGGCCGTCGCGCCACACCACCGCGTCTCGGAGCGCGTCGGGCGACCCGCCGAGCCGCGCCGCGAGCCCGGCGACGATCGCGACCTCGAGGGCGTCGTCTGCGTCGACGATCGGCTCGGCCAACAACTCGTCGAGCTGCTCGACCAGAACGTCCAGTTCCTGCTTCATCTGCAGCACGTATCCGGCTGGAACCGCCGTCGCCGCGGGATATCCAGCGCGGATGCACACGCGCGACCTCCCGGTGGATCTGGTCCTGTCGAGCGGGTTCCTCGCGTTCGGCGCGCACGCGGGGTTCCTCGCCGGGGTGACCGACGCGGGGCTCGCGGTCGGCGGCGTGTGCGGGACCTCGTCCGGCGCGCTGGCCGGCGCGCTGTGGGCGTCCGGGATGAGCCCCGAGGCCGTGCTGGCCGAGCTGACCCGCCGCGCGCCGCTCGCGTGGGCCTCGCTCCACCGGGCGCCGTGGCGGGGCCTGTTCCGGCTCGACGGCGTGCTGGCCGAGCTCAGGGACCGGTTGCCACCGACGTTCGCCGCGCTCGAGCGCCCGTTCGGGGTCGGGGTGGTCGACGCGGACGGCCGCCACCGGCTGATCGTCGACGGGCCGCTGCCGGAGGCGGTGCTCGCGTCGTGCGCGGTGCCGTGGCTGTTCGCGCCGATCGAGGTCGACGGGGCCGCGTGGTCCGACGGGGGCGCGCTCGACCGGACCGCGCTCGGCCCGTGGCGACGGCTCCGGCCCGAGCCCCCCGTGGTGGTCCACCTGGTCGACCGGAGCCACGGCGCCGCGGTCGACCACGACCTGACCGGGCTGCGGGTCGTCCGCTCCCCGCGGTCGGGGGCCCGCCTGTGGTCGCTCGGAGACCCCCGCGGGGCGTACGACGCAGCCCGCGCCGCGGCCCGGACGGCGCTGCTCCCTCCCTGACCCTCTTGGGGGGCTACTTGATCTCGTCGATCGACGCCTTCAGCTCGGCGTTCCAGTCCTCCCGCAGGTGGATCAGCGGGTTGAACAGCGGCCGCGGGCGCTCGGTCAGCAGCGACGTCCCGGGCCCGATCACCTCGCCGTCGACCTTCAGGCCCTCGAACTCGACCTCGGTCCGCTCGCGGTACCGGATCGGGCGACCGGTCGCCTCGTCGACCTCGTCCGCAGGCCGATCACCACCCCACGCCACCGCCGCCAGCGCCAGCAACCACGACATCGGACCTCCAACACCCCGTGGGACAGCCGGTGTAGTCGCGGGTTCCAGGTTTTTGCCTCCCTCCGGTCCGACCGTTGATCTCCGCTCGATACTGAACTACTGTACAGGGGTGGGGAGACGAGATGGCGTCCAGTGCAGCGCTCGACGCGCTGCGCGTCCGGATCCGTGCGCTCGAAGGGGGCACGTCGGTCCGGCGCCGGCGTGTGGCCTCAGGGGTCGGACCGCTCGACGTCCTGATCGGCGGGCTGCCCGAGCCCGGGATCGTCGAGCTCGCCGGTCCGGACGGGTCGGGGCGGGTCCGCCTCGCGCTCGGGATCGCGGCGGCGTGGACCCGGGCCGGGCGGTCGGTCGCGTGGGTCGATCCGGCGCGCCGCCTGTACCCGCCCGCGTGCGCCGATCTCGGGGTCGGGCTCGAGCGGCTGCTGATCGTCCGCCCGACCGAGGACGGGAGCGCCCCGTGGGCGTGGGCCACCGAGCAGCTCCTGCGCTCCGGCTGCTTCCCGCTGGTGGTGATCGACCACCCGGACGGCGGCGGCCACCGGCGCGCGCTCGCCCACGGGTGGGCGCGGGCGGCCGAGCAT
>JBEBJW010000822.1:0-4026 GCA_040079715.1 Myxococcota bacterium
CCCCCGTCGCCCGCGTCGAGGCCCTCGGCCGCCGCCGCGTCGATCGCGTCGGTCCGCAGCCCCGGATCGGTCCCGAGCGCGAGGTACGACCCCTCGCCGGACCACATCACGTCGAGGACCAGGACCCAGTCCGCCGGACCGAGCTCGCCCGCGTGCGCGGCGACCCACGCGCTCGACCCGCGCAGGCCCTGCTCCTCGCCGCTGGTGGCCAGGAACACGAGCTCGCGGTCGGGCTCGGTCCCGGCGGCCAGCGCCCGCTCGGCCAGCCGGACCAGCCCCGCCGCGCCGAGGGCGTTGTCGAACGCGCTCTCCGACGGGTGCCACGAGTCGTAGTGGGCCACGACGTACACCCGGCCGGGCTCGACGCTGCCGTCCCGCGCGGGGATCCGCCCCACCACGTTGTACGAGGTGTGGTCGACCGCGACCTGGGGCGCGATCCGGAGCGTCACGTCCTGCCCGAGCTTGTCGGCGAGCCACGCGCCGGTCCCGCGGTCGACCGCCACCGCCGGGAGCCCCGTCCCGTCGACCAGGTGCCCGACCTCGACCAGCGGCGACCCGTCGAAGTCGATCTCCTCGGTGACCCGGATCAGCGCGGCCGCCCCGCCGGCGATCGCGGTCAGGAACGCCTCGGCCCGGCTCCCGTCGGTGCTCGGCAGCAGCAGGGCCGCCCCGGCGTACCCGGTCGACGCGTCGGCGAGCCGCACCGTGAGCTCGGTCGCCGGCGACGGGGACAGCGCCTCGACCAGGACCTCGCGATCGACCTGGACCGACGCAGTGCCCGGCCGCCACGCGTCGAACACGAACGGCTCGCTGACCACGTCGGTCAGCCCGATCCGCCGGAGCTCGGCCTCGATCCACGCGCGCGCCTGCTCCTCCTCCGGCGTCGCCACCTGGCGCGGCCCGATCGACGTGAGGGCGAACGCGCCGTCGTGGAGGGCCCCCGCGTCGAGCGCCGCGTCCGGGTCCACCACGGCCAGGTCGTCGGCGGACCGACACGCCACCACCGACAGCGCGGTCGCCCCGGCGGCCCACCAGGTCGTCGCCCCGGCGGCCCACCAGACCGTCCCTCGCATCGCTCGGGCCATCGCTCGCGTCATCGCTCGGTCATCGCTCGCGGCACTCGGGGCGTACCGGTCAGTGTAGCCCGGGACGGGTCGCGGGAGTACGTCTGGCGTCCGAGGTGTCGATGCCTGCCGCCCCGTTCGCCGCCCACGTCGCCGCCGCCAGCGTGAACCAGACCGTCGGCGACTGGGTCGGCAACCTCCGCCGGATCCGCGAGGTGATCGCGGCGGCCCGCGAGCGCGGCGCGCGGCTGGTCGTGCTGCCGGAGATGTGCGTCCCCGGCTACTCGCTCGGCGACCGGCTCGCGATGCGCGGGACGCTCGACCGGAGCCTCCAGCTCGTCCACGACGTGCTGCCGGACACGCTGGGCCCGGATGGTCGGGGCATCGTGGTGATGCTCGGGCTGCCGCTCCGCCACCGCGACGTGCTGTACAACGTGGTCGCGGTCTGCGCGAACGGCCGGATCGCCGGGTTCGTGCCCAAGGAGAACCTCGCGATCGGCGACGTCCAGTACGAGAACCGGTGGTTCGCCGGCTGGCGGCGGGGCCAGGTCGAGCAGGCGGACGCTGGCGGGGTCGAGGTCCCGCTCGGGTCGATCCTGTTCGAGGCCGCCGGGCTCGGGCGGTTCGGGGTCGAGGTCTGCGAGGACGGCTGGAAGGGGATCCGCCCGGGCAGCGTGTACGCCCTGGCCGGGGCCCACGTGATCGCGAACCCGTCGGCGAGCTGGTTCACGCTCGGCAAGCACCGGATCCGCCGGGCGATGGTCCAGCAGATCTCGCGCGAGGACCACACGGCGTACCTGTACACCTCGCTCCTCGGCTGCGACGCCACCCGCCTCGTGTTCGACGGCTCGGTGTTCGTCGCGGCGGACGGCGAGATCCTGGCCGAAGGGCGCCGGTTCCGGTTCGACGCCGAGTGGGAGCTGGTCGACCGGGTGGTGGACCTCGCGGCGCTCGAGCGGGTCCGGATCGAGGAGGGGAGCTGGCGCCAGCAGGTCGAGGCGCTCCAGCGCGGGGATCTCGGACCTCCGCCGCGGGTGATCCACCTCGAGGGCAACTTCGACACCGATCGGCGGGCCCCGGCGCCGAGCCCGTACTGGCTCGACGGGATCGAGCCGCCGGCCCCGGACCCGTCGCTCGCCTGGCTCCACGCCGACGGGCTGATCCCCCGGGCCCCGACCGAGCGCGATCTCCCGCACCTCGAGCTCGAGCTCGCCCTGTCGCTCGCCCTGCGCGAGTACCAGGAGAAGTGCGGGATCCCCGGGTTCACCGTCGCGTTGTCGGGCGGGCGGGACTCGTCGATGGTCGCGCTGCTGGTCGCGCGGGCGCTCCGGTACGACCAGCCGACGCTGCACGGACCGGCGCTGCGGCAGTACGTCCGGAGCAAGCTCGTCACCGCGTACCTCGGGACCGAGAACAGCGGGGACCACACCCGGAACGCCGCCCGGGCGTTCGCCGACGAGATCGGCGCCGAGCACCTCGAGGTCGACATCCAGTCCGCGGTCGACATCCACGCCGAGCTCGCCGAGCGCCTGCTCGGGGTCCACCTCGCGTGGTCGAACCCGGAGCACGACATCCCGCTGCAGAACGTCCAGGCGCGCCTCCGGGGGTCGCTGATCTGGATGGTGGCGAACGTCCGGCGGTTCCTGCTGCTGTCGACCAGCAACAAGAGCGAGGCCGCGGTCGGGTACGCCACGATGGACGGCGACACCTCCGGCGGCCTGTCGCCGCTCGCCGACGTGCCGAAGTCGCTGATCCTGGTGTGGCTCGCGTGGGCGGCCGAGTTCCACGGGCTCGCGTCGCTGGCGAAGGTCACCGAGGTCCCCGCGACGGCCGAGCTCCGGCCGAAGGGCAGCCATCAGACGGACGAAGACGACCTGATGCCGTTCGCGGTCCTCGACCAGCTGATGTTCCTGTTCGTCCAGCGCGGGATGGACCCGCTCGAGATGTTCCGGACCGCCTGGCCGTCGATGTCCGACCGGTACCACGGCGACGCGCGGGCGTTCGCGGCCCACATCCGGAAGTTCGTCCGGATGTTCTGCTTCGCCCAGTGGAAGCGCGAGCGGTTCGCGATCAGCTTCCGGGTCACGGCGTTCGACCTCGATCCGAAGACGGGGTTCCGGTTCCCGCCGGTCCAGGAGCCGTTCACGGTCGAGCTGGCCGAGCTCGACGCCTACGTGGCGTCCGTCGCGGGGCCCCACCCTGGGGCCTCCGTCGCGGGGCCTGGGGCCTCGCCCGGATGACCTGCGGCGCCACCCGCTCGGCGATCCGGGCCCGCGGGGTCACGGTCCGGGTCCGGAGTCGCGGCCAGGACCGGATCGTCGTGGACGCGGTCGACCTCGACGTCGCGCCGGGCGAGCTCGTCGGGCTGATCGGGCCGAACGGGGGCGGCAAGAGCACGCTGCTGCTGGCCCTCGCCGGGCTGGTGGCGCCGTCGTCCGGGACGATCGACCGGACCGGGACGATCGGCCTCGTGACGACCGAGCCCGGGCTGTACCCGCTGCTGACCGGCCGCGAGAACCTCCGGTTCTTCCTCGGGCTGCACGGCTGGAGCCCCGAGCGGGTCGACGCGGCGATCGGGCCGGCGTTGGCGCAGCTCGGGGTGACCGACCGCGACCTCGCGCAGCCCGCGGGCACCTACTCGAGCGGGACCCGCCAGAAGGTGTCGCTCGCGCGGGCCCTGGTGACCGACCCGGCGGCGCTGCTGCTCGACGAGCCGACGTCGAACGTGGATCCGCGATCGGCGCGGGTCCTGCTCGGGGCGGTCCGGGCCCGGGCCGACGCCGGGGTCGCGGTGGTGCTCGCGACCCACGATCTGCACGCCGCCGAGCACCTGTGCGACCGGGTGGTCGCGCTCGATCGGGCGATCGTCGGGCGGGCGACGCTGTCCGGCCCGCGGACCGTCCCGCCGCCGACCGCGCTCGAGGCGCTGGTCCCGTCGTGATCGCGCCCGCGTCCCCCGAAC
>JBEBJW010000823.1:0-4026 GCA_040079715.1 Myxococcota bacterium
CTGGGTGGTGATCCGCGTGACCTCGTTCACCAGCTTCTGGTGCTGCTTCTGCTCCCACGGGAGCATCTGTGCGTCGCGCCCGAGCGCCTGCGCCGCGAACGTCGCCATCACCCACGCGAACAGCATGCACCCGGCCAGGGCCCCGAGCAGCGCCGGCAGCAGGGGCACCGACTCGGGCAGCGGGTTGAGGATCTCGAACTTCGCCAGGGTGCGCGCGAGGTTCTCGTTGAACGCGGTCGCGACGATCACCACGATCGCCGACGCCACGAACATCGTCCCGAAGAACGCGAACAGGAACCGCACCAGCAGCACCGGATGGGCCGGGGACGCCGTTCGGAGGCGGAGGAGGAGCCGCTGGCGGTCCACCCCGTCTTCGAAGTCTTGCAGGGCAGCGCGGGCAGAGGCCAGCTGCCGTTCGACGTCCTCGGGCGTGTCGGTCAGATTGTCGTGCATCCCGAACTCGCGGCCCGAGCGTGGGCTCGGGGTACTCTACTCGATCCGCAGCGGCGGAGCTAAGCGGGACGGTACCCGCTCGGTTGCGTCTCGGTGACCACCTCGACCACGACGGGCTTCCCGAGCACCTGCTGGAGCGGATCCGCGCGGCGCTCGGCCGCCCACCGCTCGAGGAACACCTCGGTCGACCCGAGCGCGGAGATCACCACCGGGTCCGCCGGCCCGCCGAACCGGACGTCGACCGCCCGGACCACCTGGTGGTGGCTCCGATCCAGCGCGTCCGCCAGCCGGAGCAGGGCCGACAACACCTCGACCCGCCGCTGGTTCGCACGGGACAACGCCTGGAACCCGGGGTGCGCGGCCTTGGGGCGCGAGCCGCGGTGGTACCGGACGACCGACCCGAGCACCGCGACCTCGGGGGCGGTGAACCCGGGCATCGGGCTGTTCAGGATCAGGTACTCGCCGTGCCGGTTGTGGTCGCGCGCGTCGACGTGGTGGCCGATGTCGTGGACCAGCGCCGCCCAGTCGAGGGTCGCGCGGGAGTCCGCCCCCAGCCCGTGCAGCGGCGCCAACGCGTCGAACAGCGACAACGCCAACATCCGGACGTGCTCCGCGTGCGGCCGATCCGCGCCGTACCGCTCGACCAGGCGGAGGATCGCCCGGGTCCGCGGGGAGGCCTCGGTGGCGGACAGCGCGAGCTCGGGCCGGTGGTGGTCGATCCACTCGTACAGCAGGCCCTCGCGGAGCGCGGCCTCGGAGGTGGACAGCCGCTCGAGCTCGAGCGACTTCAGCACCTGGTACAGCACGGCCGCGGCCGCCGGCAGCGTGCCCCGCCGCCGCATGTCCATCCCCGGCAGCTCGGACAGCCGGGCGCCCTTCAGCTCCTGCATCCGCTCGAGCAGCCGCTTGAGCTCGGTCCGCTCGAGCACCAGCCCGTGATCGTGCTGGAGCCCCGGGTCGCCGCGCATCGCGGTCGCCATCCGCCCGAGGGTCCGGATCGAGCCGCTGGTGCCGACCACCGACCCGATCTCGCCGGTCCGCACGTCCTCGGTCACCGGGCGGATCACCTGCCGGACGTGCTTCCGGATCGCCTGGATCTCGTCTGCGGTGGGCGGGTCCGACCGGACGAACTGCTCGGTGGTGCGCAGGTGACCGAGGGGGTAGCTGTACGCCGAGATCACCCGGTCCCGCTCCGCGACCACCAGCTCGACCGACCCGCCGCCGATGTCGATCAACAGGGCGGGCCCGCGGGAGAAGTCGACGTTCGGACGGGCGCCGAGCCAGATCAGCCGCGCCTCGTCGACCCCGGAGATCACCCGGACGTGGAGCCCGGTGGCCTCGGTCACCCGGTCGCAGAACTCGCTGCCGTTCTTCGCCTCGCGCACCGCGGACGTGGCGGCGGTGGTGATCGCCTCGACCCCGAGCAGCGACGCCTGGGTCGCGAACGACTCGAGGGCGGCGAGGGCCCGCGCGAGCGCGTCGTCGGTGATCGTGTGGTGCTCGAGCCCGCCGCGACCGAGCTCCACCTGGACCCGGGACTTGTCGACGACGGTGATCCCGCCCTCCGGTCCGACATCGGCGACGACCATGTGGACCGAGTTCGTGCCGATGTCGACCGCGGCGACCCTCACGCGCCGGGCTCGGCGTCGAGGGGGACCCCGGCGAGCTCGGCGGCCTTGACCACCGCGCCGACCAGCGTGAACGCGTCCGCGTCGCGGGCGAGGTCGAGCGCGGCCTGGAGCTCGGTCGCCGCGCGCTCGGGGGCCGCCCGGGCGACGGTCATCCGCGCCAGCACCGCGACCCGGACCGACCCCGGCGCCGCCGACACCGCCCGCTCCGCGACCGCGACCGCGTCCCCCGGCCGACCGGCCTCGATCTCGGCGTTGGCCTTGCGGACGAGCCACTCGGCCCGCTGCTCCGGGTCGACGTGGCGCCGCTCGATGTCCTCGACCGAGCGAGCGGCGAGCTGCGCGGTGTCGGGCGGGATCACCGCGCGGGCGTCGATCGCGGCCCGGATCTTGTCCCGGAGCTGCTCCACGTCGGCGACGCCCTCCGTGTCGCCGAGCGATCGGGCCAGCCCGAGCGCCACCTCGGCCCGGGGCAGCGCCTCGGCCGGCCGCCCCGCGTCGAGCAGCGCCTGGGCGCACAGCGACGACGCCCGGGCCCGGATGTCCCGCAGGTCGGTGGCGGTGGCGAACTCGCGATCGTCGCACACCGCGACCAGCTTGGCCGCGGCGTCGTGGGGGCGGCCCGCGCGCAACGCCCGGACCCCGTCGGCGAGCATCGCCGCCAGCGACTCCGAGCGATCCGGCGCGTCAGCCACCGGTGGTCTGCAGGGCGTCGAGCGCGAGCAGGGCCGCCCGGTTCTCGATGTCGTCGGTCACGAGGACCTCGCCCGGACGGAGCTGCGGCCCGGACGCGAGCCACTCGAGCGTCAGCCCGAGGACCGCGAAGTGGAGCAGCACGGGCTCGGGGGACCCGGAGTTCAACACGATGTTCAGCGGGTGGCCGTCGCCGAGCACCGTGATCGACCGGCCGTTCTCGAGCTGGTACCGCGCGACCTGGTCCGCCACGTCGTCCCGCTTCACGGCGGCGCGCCGGATCCCGTCGACGTCGATCTCGCGGCCGCCCTGGCCGGCGTTCAGCAGCACCAGTCCGTCGCGCGCGCGCTCGAGCTGGCCGACGGTGAGCGCGTCCTGCCGGCCGGTCGCGGTGACGACGATCCCGACCCGGCCGACCGCCTCCTCGAGCGCGGGGGTGGGGTAGCCGTCGTAGTGGGCGAACAACCGGCGGACCGGGTCCTCCTCGCACACCTCGACCGCCATCCCGGCCGCCTTGGCGTACGTCGCGAGGCCGCGCCCGACCGGGCCGTAGCCGACGACCAGCACCCGGCGCCCGGCGAGGTGCATCCCGGTGGACATCGCCACCGCCTGCCAGATCGCCTCACCGACGCCGTGCCGGTTCTCGACCTTGTCCTTCAGCCGGCCGTCGTTGATGTTGACCACCGGGAACGGGACCGGCCCGCGGGCGCGGAGCCGAGCGGTGCCGCCGCGGGTGATCTCGATCCCGGCCTTCACGTTCGCGACGTGGTCACGCCGCTTGTCGAGCAGGGTGTCCATCAGCTCGAACCCCACGTCGACGACGAACGTGGGCTTGTGGTCGAGCACCTGGATGTGCCGATCCTGCAGATCGCCGCCGGTGTACACCTCGCACCCGAGCGACCGGATCAGCTCGACCGAGCCGGGATCCGTGGTCCGGGGGTTCGCCGCGCTCAGCAGGAACTGACCCCCACCGAGCGTCGCCTCGCGGACGAAGCACGCGGTGAGCGTGGTGATGTGCAGGTTCAGCGCGATCCGATGGCCCTCCCACGGACGGGACGCCGCCCATCGATTCCCGAGCCGTGGCAGGATCGGGAAGAACGAGTTGATGCGTCCGATCTCCTGTTCGGCGGACAACGCGCGGTCGTGGGACATGCCTCCTCCGGGCCGGTCGGCGTAACGGGTTTCGGCCCGGAGTGCCCACCCCGCCGGGTCGAAGTCCGGACGATCCGGCGACCGTTCGATCCCGCTGGTC
>JBEBJW010000824.1:0-4025 GCA_040079715.1 Myxococcota bacterium
CGCGTGGCCGCGTTCGGCGTCGGACCGGCCGATCAGCCCGCCGACGACCGGGGGGGGAAGGGACCGCCGGCACCCGACCGCCGCCGCTGCCGCCGTCGCGCCGAGCAGCCGCCGACGGGACAGCCTCACCGGTAGCCCTGGAGCTTGCGCCAGTCCTGCTCGTACAGGCGCACCAGGACCTGGTTGTCGAGGCGGTTCTCGGGGGCCGGGCGCGGCGCCAGGTCCTTCGGGAACATGAACAGGCCGTCGAGGCCGGCCGGATCCAGGAACCGCAGGTCGTCCGGCAGCGGCCGCCGCGGGATCGGCAGCGCGCCGACCCCGGCCAGCACGAACCCCCACTCGCCGAACGCCGGGACGTACACGTGGTACGGGCGCGCCTCGAGCCCCGCGGCGGCGATCGTGGCCGCGATGCACGAGAACGCCTCCGGTGACCACATCGGGCTCGTGGCCTGGACCGAGATCGCGGCCCCCGGGGCGAGGTGGCCCGCCAACAGCCGGTAGAACCGCGTCGTGTACAGCTTGCCCAGACCGTAGTCGTTGGGATCGGGGAAGTCGACGATCGCCACGTCGAACGTCCGGTCCAGCGCGGGGGCGCCCTGGAGCCACAGGAACGCGTCCGCGTTGACCACCTCGACCCGCGGGTCCGACAAGCTGCGGTGGTTCAGCGCGGCGAGCTCGGATCGGTCGGTGAACAGCTCGGTCATCAGCGGGTCGAGGTCCACCAGCACGATCCGCTCGACCTCGGGCCACTTCAGGATCTCGCGCACCGCGAGCCCGTCTCCGCCGCCGAGCACCAGGACCCGCCGCGCGGCGGACGCGCTGGCCATCGCCGGGTGGACCAGCGACTCGTGGTAGCGGTACTCGTCGATCGTGCTGAACTGGAGCTGCCCGTCGATGAACAGCCGGGTGTCGCCCTCGCGCGAGGTGATCGTCAGGTGCTGGTACGGGCTGACCGCGCGGAGCACCACCGGATCCGCGAACAGGTCCTGCTCGATCCTGCGCTCCCACCACCCGGCACCCGCGAGCCCGGCGGCCAACGCCGCGATCGCTGCCCCGGCCAGCACCCGGAGGCGGGTCCGGGCGGGGGACCCGTCGTCGAACACCACGGTCGACGCCAGCGCGACCAGCGCGTTGACCAGCCCGAACACCAGGGTGGTCCGGAGGAGCCCGAGCCGCGGCACGAGCACCATCGGGAACAGCACGCTCGCGATCAGCGCCCCGACGTAGTCGAGGAACATCACCCGCGCGACGAGGTCCTTCAGCGCGTGGCTCCGCTCGAGGATCCGGATCAGCAGCGGCAGCTCGAGCCCGACCCCGACGCCGACCAGCGCGACGAACGCGTACAGCAGCAGCCGGAACGCCGGGCTGTACGCGAACAGGGCGAACAGGATCGGCGCCTCGAACCCGCCGATCAGCGCGACCGCGATCTCGATCTCCACGAACCGGGCGAGCAGATCCCGCTCGAGGTACCGCGACAGGAACGAGCCCACGCCCATCGCCGACAGGTACGCCCCGATCACCAGCGAGAACTGAGTGATCGAGTTGCCGAGCAGATACGTCGCGAGGGCCCCGGCGCACAGCTCGTACACGAGCCCGCAGACCGCGATCGCGAGCACCGAGGCGTACAGGACCGTCGCGAGCGGCGGAGCCGGCTTCGCCCCGCGCATCAGCCGGACACGGTCGACCCGATGATGATCGCGAGGCCGATGAACATCGACCCGAGCAGGACCGCGAGGGCGGTGTTCTGGTCGTCTTCGATCTCCTTGCGGATCGAGAACGGCGTCAGGCGCACGATCACGACGAACGACAGCCCGAACACCACCATCCCGAACGTGGTGTAGGCGAGGGTCAACAGGAAGTGGTCGAGGTCCATCGTGGCGCTCCTATTTGCCGAATCCGAAGCCGCCGCCGCTCGACGGTGCGGGCATCGGGTGCCAACCGGTCCAAGTGGAGTACACCGGACGGAAGCTGGCGGGGTTCTCTCGGACCGACACCGGCGCCACCTCGGACGTGGAGGCCGGCGTCCCGAACAGCGCGAGCGCCCAACACAGCAGCATCGCCACCGACCCGAACACGACGTACAGCTTCGATCCGAGGTTCATTCGACCGCCGAGAAGTCGGAGTTCTGCCACCGGGTGTTCTCGAACCGCATCCGGCCGAAGAACCACCACCCGGGCCCGAGCATCACCACCGCGAACGCGAGCAGCACCGGGAAGAACACCGGTGGATCGTGGATCACCGACACGGTGACGGTCCGCCCGTCGAGGGTCCCGGCGCCCGCACCGTCTGCCTCCGCGATCACCACGTAGGTGCCGGGGGTGACCCGCCCGAGGGAGGCCGAGCCGCCGGTCCGATCGGTGCTCGCGTGGAACACCCGGCCGTCGTCGCGGTTCAGCAGGCTGACGTGGACCAGCGAGACGTCCGGCCGGAGCGTGGTGGTCAGGGTGACGTCGACGGTCGGGCGGGACGCGGGCACCACGAACGGCGGGCTCACCGACACGATCCGGTCGCCGTCACCGGACAGGGTGGTGGTCCAGTCGGTCAGGCGCTCGTTCGCCGACCACAGCAGGGTCCCGATGAACAGCGCGACGGCCGCGAACGTGAACGCCAGCGTCGCCCCGGTGAACAGCGCGATCGTCCCGGCCGCGTCGTACGTGTTGGGCTGGTGCGGGGCGATCCCGGATGGACGGTGAAGCGCCGACTCGGGGAACGCCCCGGAGACCTCGTCCGCCGCCAGCCACTTCCCGAGCGAGGCCGTCAGCTCGTTCCGCTCGGACTCGACCGACAGCATCCACGGCGGATCGACGAAGTCGACGGTGTCGGCGACGTCTCCGGCGTGGACCTCCCAGGTGAACTCGCCGATCACCCGATCGACCGTCGCGGCGCCCTTGGTGAACGCCCGGTAGGTGTGGCCCGCGTGCAGCGCGCGGCGGGCCGTCGGCCGGACCGGCAGGTCGGGCAGCCGCTCGACCAGGCTCCACTGCCGGGTGCCGTGGTCTTCGGTCAGCCACCGGTAGCCGTGGTACGGGTTGAACAGGAAGTATTCGGTCCAGGTGAACCGTTCGCCCTCGAACCGGACGAACCGGTCCATCACCCCGATGATCTCCCAGTCCTTGCCGTCGAGCCTGCCGCGGGCGCCGAGCGCCAACGTCGGCTTCCAGTTCACCGCGGTCTGGTTGGCGCGGTCGATCTTGCCGGTGGGATCGAGATCCTTCAACTGGATCACCGACCCGCAGTACTGGCACGCGAGCGACTGCGCGTCCGGGGATCGCACCGCCAGCGGGGCGGCGCAGTTCGGGCACGCGAGCGGCCGGGTCGCGGTGATCTCCGGCTCGGTCATCGCGGCCTGGAGGTCCGGGTCTGCCCACCCGGTGAACGGGCGGATCCGGTCGAGCCCGAGCTCGGTCAGGGTCACGATCCGGCCGGTGTACAGGCGGGGCGGATCGAACCCGGTGTCGTAGGTGGCGGCGGTGCGGCCGTCTCCCCGGCGCAGATCGGCGTACACGGCCGGCGCTTCGTCCTCGACCGGGAACGGCAGCTCGCCGTCGGCCGCGAGGATCCGCGCGGTGTCCGACTCGATCACCTGCCACACCGTGCCGCCGATCCGGGCGGTGGTGCCGGCCCGCAGGTCGGTCGCGGCGGTGGGGTGGACCTCGTCGAACGCGTCGTACAGCTGGAACGAGCCGTTGCCGTCGCCGAGCCAGCCGGACTTGCCGTCGTCGAACACCAGGAACCACTCGTTCCACCGGGCGCGGTGCCGACCCTTCCGGATCACCCCCGCGATCAGGAACGAGCGACCGCCGACCTTGCCGAACGATCCGAGCACGATCGGCGACAGATCGCGGGGGAACGCGCTGACCTTGCCGGCGAGCGCCAGGTGGTCGGCGTCGTCGCGGATCACGGTCGAGCGGCACGCCGGACAGACGGTGGCCACGGCGACCGCGTGGGCGAACCGGACCGGCGCTCCGCAGCTGGGGCAGGCAGCGGACAACATTGGGGGCGACCTTAACTCCGGTCGGTCTACG
>JBEBJW010000825.1:0-4024 GCA_040079715.1 Myxococcota bacterium
GCCGGACACGGTGGACCCGGTCAGGTCGAGGTCGGTCCCCGCCCCCACCAGGATCCCGCCGCCCCACGCCTGGTCGCCGGGCAGGTGGATGGTGTTCGCCTCGATCGTCGACCCGAGCACGCTCGCCGTCGAGTCGCCCCACAGGGTGATCCCGCCGCCGTTCTCCCGCACCACGCAGTCGACCACCGCGAGATCGCCGGGGGTCGACTGGGCGATCCCGTAGTCGTGGGCGCCCCGGATCGTGAACCCGGTGATGGTCGAGCCGCCGGAGAGCCGCACGCCGAACCCCTGGCTCGGTCCGATCACCGTCACCTCGGCTCCGCCGTGCGACACGAGGTTCACCGGGCCGCCGCCGCCGATCCCGCCCGGGTACTCCCCGGGGCACACCAGGACCTCCCCGCCGTCGGGGGCGGCCCCGAGGGCCAGCGCGAGGTCGGTGTAGGTGTCGACGCCGTCGACGGTGACGAGGCCATCGTCGGACGTCCGGTCGCAGTCGGTGACCCGGTCGTCGCCGCACCGGTCCGGGGCTCCGGGGAACACCTCGGGGTCTTCGTCGTCGCAGTCCAGCGCGTCGGGGGACCCGTCCTGATCGGCGTCCGGAGCGGGCGGGTCGGTGTCGGTGTCGGTGTCGGTGTCGGTGTCGGTGTCGGCGTCCGCGTCCGCGTCGCCGTCGACGTTCGGTTTGGTCGCCGAGTCGTCGGCGCTCGGCCCGGAGCAGCTCGCCAGCAGCCCGATCCCCACCATCCATCGCGTCATTCGAACCTCCCGTACGTCGGACCACCGGAGACCGCGGCCGTGGATCCCGGTGTACCCGGACCCGCGCCCGCAGCGGTCCCGCGAATATCGGCGGATTGTGTCGTGGGGGGCCCGGAGGCGTATACTCGCGCGTGTCCAGCCGGGTCCTCGCCCTCTCGACCTGCACCGTCGCGCTCGATCAGCGGGCGGTCACGCTCCCGACCGGGGAGACCCGGACGCTGACGCGGCCCGAGGCCGACCTGCTCGCAGCGCTCGCCGAGGCGCCGAACGTCGACGTACCCCGCGACGCCCTCCTGCGCGCGGTGTGGCCCGATCACCCGGTGTCCGAGCGGGTCGTCGACACCACGATCCGGCGCCTCCGCGAGAAGCTCGGCGACAGGCCGACGCCGCGGCACGTCCTGACCGTGTACGGCGTCGGCTACCGGCTCGCGCTCGGCGCGCCGACCGCGGCCCCCGCCACCGCGGCACCGGGCGGGCGGCGGGTGGCGGTGCCGACCGGGACGCTCGACCTCGGTCGGTTCGAGTTCGTCCCCCCGGACGGCGCCACGACGCCGCTCACCGCCGGGGAGGTCCGCGCGCTCGAGGTCCTGTGCGAGCGGCTCGGGGCGACGGTCCCGCGGGAGGCGCTGCTGGCCCGGCTGTGGGGGCGGGGACAACACGATCGCGCGCTCGAGAGCCTGGTCGGCCGGCTCCGGGCGAAGCTCGATCGGCCGCCGATCCGGGTCCTCCACACCGTCGTCGGGGTCGGGTTCCGGCTCGACGGGGCGGATCCCGCGTCCCGCGCCAACCTGCCGGTCGACGGCGGCGCGTTCCTCGACCGCCCCGAGCGCGCCCTGCTCGGCCGGTGGCTGGCGGAGCACCGGGTGACGACGGTGGTCGGGCCCGCCGGGATCGGCAAGACGCGGCTGGCGCGGGAGCTCGGCTGGCAGTGGCTCGCCGACCATCCCGAGGGCCAGGTCCACTACTGCGCGCTCGCGTCGGTCGAAGGCGAGACGGGGTTCCTCCTCCTGGTCGCCGCGGCGCTCGGGCTCGGCTGGGACGGCGAGCCGGCCACCCGGATCGAGGCGTCCCTCCGCGGCCTGTCGGCGGACGACCTGATCGTGCTCGACAACTTCGAGCAGCTCCTCGACTGCCGGGGGTTCGTCGAGCGGTGGAGCCGGGTGTCGGCGGCCACGTTCCTCGTCACGTCGCGCGAGGCGCTCGGGCTCGCGGTCGAGCGCCCGTTCGCGGTCGGCCCGATGGAGGTGTCCCTCGGCGCCCGGCTGTACGTCGCCCGCGCCGGAGACCGGTTCCCGCTCGACGATGTCCGCGGGCTCGTGGCCCGGCTCGACGGCGTCCCGTTGGCGATCGAGCTGGCGGCCGCGCGGGCGGATCGCCTCCCGCCGCGGGTGTTCGCCGAGCGGCAGGTCCGTCCGCTCGACGTGCTGGTGCGGCGGACCGACGCGATCGACAGCCAGCACGCCACGCTCCGAGGGGCGATCGACACCTCGTGGGACCTGATGTCGGACGTCGAGCGGACGGTGTGGAGCGCCTGCGCGGCGTTCGTCGCGCCGTGGGACGCCCAGGCCGCCGCCGCGATCAGCGGGGTCGACGACGCCGACCAGGTCCTCGGCGTCCTCGCGTCGTGCTCGCTCGTCACCCGGGCCGGCGACCGGTGGTCGATGCTCGAGCTCCTGCGCGAGTACGCGGCCGAGCGCGCCACGCTCCTCGGCTCCGACGCGCTGGACCGCCACGCGCGGTACTTCGCGGCGCTGGGGGACACGCAGGCCGCGCGGTTCGGGTACGGCGGGCCCGAGATGGACCGGATCCGGGAGGCCCACGCCGAGCTCGTCGCGGTGGTGCGACGGGCTGCGGACCCCCGCCACCGCGGCCTCGCCGCCCGGGCCGTGATCGTGGCCGGCCTGTACGACGGCGAGCTGGCCGGGTCGGAGGAGGTGGTCCGGCTGGCGACCGAGCGCGGGGTGGACGACGCGAACCGAGCGGTGGTGTTCGGCGCGCACGCCCGCGCCGCGTACTTCCGCGGCGACCTCGACCAGATGTCCGCCTGGCTCGCCCGGACGCAGGCCGCGGTCCACCCGGGGTTCCGCCAGGACGCGGACTACGTCACCGCGCTGTGCCTGGGCCCGGACCGGCCCGCCGAAGCCGCCGCGCTGCTGGCCCGGTACCTCGATCGGTCCACCCTCCGCGCGGCGGTGGAGTCGGCGCTCGGCTACCTGCACTACGCCATCCCGGCGCGGGCGCCCGAGGCGCGGGAGATGGTCGAGCGGGTGGTCATCGAGGCCGAGGCGCTCGGGGATCTGCGCGCCATGTCGTACGCGAGCCGGCACGCCGCGCTGTTCGCGGTGTGCGACGGCGCGTGGCACGCGGCGAGGGTCCACGCCGAGGCGTCGGTGCGGCGCGCGGTCGAGGCGGGCTGGATCCAGGGCCAGGCGCACGGGCTGTTCCTCGCGATGCGCGCTTCGGTCGAGGCGGGCCGGTCGATCGAGGCGATCCGCCTGCACGAGGCCCTGGAGGCGCTGGATCTGCACCCCGAGAGCCGGTCGCGCCACCTCAGCCGGCTGGTCGTCGCGACGGCGCACCTCGACCTCGGGGACCTCGACCGCGCGCGGGTGTGCATCGAGTCGGCGTTCGCCGACGACGTCCACCATCGGATGGCGTGGGCGTGGCTGGAGCGGCTCGGGGGGCGGCCGGACCTCGCGCTCGACCGCCTGGCGCCGTCCGACCCGCCGGCGCTCGACAACGAGACCGTGACCTGCGCCTACTGGGCGAACGCCGCGGGCGCTGCGGCGGAGCTCGGGCGGCTCGACGATGCGGACGCGTGGATCGCCCGGAGCGGGGCCGCCACCCGCCCGCGGTATCGGCTCGCCGCGGCGACGGTCGCGCTCGCCCGCCGGCGGACCCGCGGGGAGGCCGACGCAGCCGCGGCGGAGGTCCGGGCGGTGCTCGCCGGACTGCCGCTGGTCCGGTGCGACGACGGCCAGGACCGGCCTCGCCCGACGGTCGTGTCGTTCCAGCGCACCCTGCTGCTCCGGATGCTCGACGGCTGACCGTGTGGATGCGCCCGCGTCCCACCCATCCGGCAACGCTCGTCCTGGTCCGGGCGTGGCGACACGACCTCTCCAGCGGTCAGGGCGTCGGCGTGCACCCGACCGCGTCGCAGTCGAAGCTCGCGTCGGCGCCGTAGCCCGCGAGGTCGACGCCGGCGTACACGTCGTTCGGCAGGTTGTCGTCTGCGTCAGCGCCCCAGTCGCTGTCCACGACCGACAGC
>JBEBJW010000826.1:0-4018 GCA_040079715.1 Myxococcota bacterium
CCTGGCGGTTCCGCGCGGCGTCGAGGGCGGTCCGACCGGCGGCGTCGAGGCGCCCGGCGGTGATCTCGGCCGCGAACAGCGCGGTGCGGCCCGCCCCGACCGAGGTGGGATCGATCGCGAGCGCGGCGCTGGCCTCGGTCAGCGCGCCCGCCGCGTCCCCCGCGTCGAGCCGGAGGGCGGCGAGGGCCTCGTGCAGGCGGGGCTCGTCGGGGACCCGCGCGATCGCGGCGGTCAGCACCGCGGTCGCCCGGGTCGGGGCGAGCTGGGCGACCACCAGGGCCAGGCCGGGCTCGTCCGGGACCGCGGCCAAGCCCGCTTCGGCGTTCGCCAGCGCGTCCGCCGACCGCGACAGCCGGATCAACGCCCGGGTTCGCCCGAGCCACGCCTCGGACAGCGACGGATCGCGGCGGACCGCCCGCGCGTACGCGGCCTCGGCCTCGGCGAACGCCCCGCGGGCCTCGTGGATCGCGCCCATCCCCATGTGGGCCCGCGCGTGGTCCGGATCGTACCGGAGCGCCACCTCGTACGCGCGCTGGGACGACGCCGCGTCCGGCTGGACCCGACCGAGCAGGTACTGGGCGTTCGGGTCGGTCGGGGCGGCGGCGGCGGCGGCGGTGGCCTCGCGGAGCGCCCTCGCGCCCTGCCCGGTCGACACCAGCAGGTCGTAGTACAGCTCGCGCGTGTCGAGGTTCCCCGGGCTCGCCGCGGCGGCGCGCGCGGCGGACGTCAGCGCCGCGGCGTAGTCTCCGTGGCGGAGGAACGTCTCCGCCTCCGACGGGCCGGCGAGTGCGAGCGACAGTCCCCAGGCGGTCCACAGGCCCCACGCGAGCATCGGCGGCTCCAGTCCCGACAACATGCACCGCTCGCGCGTCGGGCGCACGTCTCTGGTAGAGTCCGGTCCGCCATGTCCATCGCCCTCGTCATCGCCTCCGTCTCTTCCGTCTCGTCCGCCGCCGACCTTCCCCGGATCGGGGTCGTCGGCATCCACCAGGGGTCCCTCGACGCCGCAGATCAACAGCGGGCGGTGGGGCTGCTCATCACCGCGCTCGAGGCCACCGGCCGGTTCGACGCGCTGACCGCGCCCGAGCTGGCCGCCGCGATCCAGGGCCGCGAGGACGTGATCCTCGAGGAGGGCCTGCTGTCGAGCGGGCGCCAGGCGCTCGCGAACGGCAAGAACGCGTACAACCAGGCCTCCCCCGACGACGCGATCGCGTCGCTCGAGACCGCGATCGCCGACTTCCGGTCGGTGTTCTCGGGCGCGCTCGCGATCGACGACGTGTGGGAGTCGTGGGTGTACCTCGGCACGAGCCAGCTCCAGAAGGATCCGCCGGACGAAGCGGCGGCGCGGAGCGCGTTCGCGTCGGCGGTGGCGCTGCTGCCGACCCGCCCGCTGAACCCGGCGCTGTACCCGCCGGACGTGATCGCGATGTTCGAGGAGGTCCGTACCAAGGCCGGGACCGTCACCGTCACGCTCGACGTCACGGCGGACGCGACGGCGACGGTGCTGCTCGACGGGATCGAGAAGGGATCGACCCCGCTGAAGATCCCCGGGGTGCTGCCCGGCGAGCACTTCGTGGTCGCCCACGGCACCGGCACCGAGGCGTTCGCCCGCTTGGACGTCTCCCCGCCGGCACCAGGGACCGACGCGGTCCAACAGGTCCCGCTCGCGCTGGGGGCGCCGTTGCTCGGGGAGCCCGCCGGTTCGCCGGTCGGGCGGTCGGAGCAAGTGGCGAACCTGTACGCCGCCCTCGGCAAGCGGGCGACCGACCTCGACTACGTGCTGGTGGCCGGGATCGTCGACGCGTCGCTGTCGATGCAGCTGTTCCAGGTGTCGACCGGGACGTTCTCGAAGGCGATCGACGTGCCGTACGTCGAGGACGCCGACGACGAGGCGGTCCAGGCCGCGGCGCTGCTGTTGAACGCGGTCGGGCCGTCGGGCTCGTTCGTGGCGACCGCCCCGGCGCCGGCGGCGCTCGATCTCGGGTCGAACGTGCTGCTGTCGCTGCTGCTCGACGGCCACATCCCGCCGCAGATCGCGGTCCCGGTACCGGTCACCGGCGAGACCGTGACCAACGACGACGGCAAGAAGTCGAAGGTCGGGGTGGTGCTCGGGATCGTCGGCGGAGTGGTGGTCGCGGGCGCAGCGGGCACGGGGGCGTACCTGCTGTTCGGGGTCCCGGAGGAGCCCACGCCGGTGAACGACGGGGTGATCCAGGTTCGGTTCTAGTCCGCCGGGTCGCAGATTCGGTGGAGAACCTTCGATCGGGTTGATCCAATGCCGACCTCGCGACCGGGCACGTGATCACGAAGCCTGCCCCGGTGCTCAGAGCGTCTTGAGGTACTCGAGCACCGCGGCGCGCTCGTCCGCCGACAGGGCCGCGCCGTAGACGTGGCCGCCGTTGCCGGCCCCGACGACCGTAGTGTCGTAGGTCCACCCGTCGTTCGCCTCGTCGGCCGGGGGCACGGTGTACGGCCAGCCCATCGCGACGTGGTCGAGCGACGTGTCGAGCGGGTCGCGCCGCCACCGGACCGGGCGGAGCGCCGGATCGAGCAGCGACGCGAGGTCCGGCACCGACCCGTTGTGCAGGTAGGGCGCGGTGGCCCAGATCCCGTCGAGCGGCGGGGCGAGGTACCCCGGCGCGTCGCCCGGATCGACCGCCCCCTCGCCGAACCAGCTCGCGCCGACCCAGTCCACGAACGGGCTGTTCACGAACCCGAGCGCATAGGTCGGATCGGTCCCGATCTCGTCGAGCGGCAGCCACCGATCGGGGTCGGTCGGCGCGTCGCCGTACGTCCCGTGGCACGACGCGCACGACGCCTCGAACACCTGCTGGCCGGTCGCGGCGAGATCCTCGTCGACCGGGTCCGGGAACGGCGGCGGCTCGAGCGCCTCCATCCACGCGCGGATGTCGTCGAAGTCGGTGACGATCTCCTCGGCCTGGGCCTGGTCCGTCAGCCCGACCACGCTGATCTGCATCAGCATCCGCTCGGGGAGCCCGGTCCCGAACCCGGTCCAGTACAGCCGCGACTTGCGGTCGGCGTTCCACAGCGGCGGCGTGTCGCACCACAGCGTGCCGTCGGGGACGACGTACTGGAGTGTGTCGGTCCACGCGAGGGTCGACGGGTCGCGGTGGGCGACCGCGGCCCGCTCGATGCTGAACGCCGGGTTCGCCCCGACGAACGGCGCGACCGTGTACGGCCCGACCGCCGCCGAGCCCTGGGCGAACGGGGCGTACGCCTCGGCCTCCGGGCTGTTGGCGCCGTACCGAGCCTCGATCAGGGAGTCGAGCACGTCGAACAGCGAGCTGTCTTGGGACGCGCGCAGATCGATCCGCGAGTCGCCGAGCCCGGGGACGAACTGGCCGTCGATCTCGCCGCCGTGGCAGCCGAAGCAGGTGACCCCGCCGACCACCTCGACCCCGTTCGGGGCCGCGAACAGGTTGAACGCCTCGTCGAGGCCGGCGCTGCGCCCGTCGCGGTCGAGGAGGTTCTCGTCGTCGGTGCCGAGGAGATCGAACCACAGATCGGCCGGGATCCCGGATCCGACGTACCCGCCGTACCGGAGCGCCTCCCACCCGGCCGCGGCCGACGGCGGCTCGCCCTGGGTCGACGGGCCGTCCACCCCGTGCTGTCCCTCCGCTCGACACCCGATCGCGACGATCCACCACATCCGCCCGTCCTATCCGTTGCGGCGCCCGGTCGCCCGAGCGACCTTGCGGAGGGGGGACGACGTGACCGACTGGAGCGCGGTGACCCGGGCGTGGGTCGACGAGGGGCTGCTCCGCGAGGACCAGCGGGCGCCGATCCTCGACCGGCTGACCGCCCTGCCCCCGCCGACGGCCGACCCGTCGCTGCCGATCGGCCCGATCGTCACCCTCCTGTTGACCGGCGCGATCTGGCTGATGACGGGGTCCGCGATCGCGCTGCTCGCGTTCGTCGGGAGCGGCGTCGACACGGGGCTGACCTCGGCGGTGCTGGGGCTCGCCGGCGCCGCGTCCGCGGTGGGCGGCGGCGCGGT
>JBEBJW010000827.1:0-4017 GCA_040079715.1 Myxococcota bacterium
CGGACCAGCAGCCCGCCCCGCCCGCTGCCGAAGTTGTTCTGCTCGAACAGGAACGACCCGCACGCGGCGAGCTCGACCGGGGACTTCCGCCAGTCGAACGCCACCGGCACCGACGTCGAGCCGATCGCGCGCTCGGCCAGCACGTCGAACCGGGTCCGGTACCGGTCGATCGGGTCCCCGATCGGCGCCTCGACCGGGGCCGGCGCGACCACGTCCGGGCCAGCAGGGCCCTCCGAGGCCGGGGCCTCCGACGGGGCCTCCGACGGCGTCTCAGACGGGGCCGGGGCCTCCGACGGCGTCTGCGACGGCGTCTCCGACGGGGTCTCCGACGGGCTCTCCGACGGGACCTCGACCGGGGGCGCCTCCGGCGGTGACGGGGACGGAGGCTCCTGCGCGCGGGCGACGGCGAGCACCAGCTCGAGGAGCTCAAGGATCACGAGGGAACCCATCGTCGCCCGGCGCGGGGTACACCGGGACGTAGCAGCGGTTCGCGTACACCCCGCGGAACGGGTCGGTCACGTGGTACACGCCGGCGCTGTCGAACGTCGGGTGGTCGCAGAACCGGCCGCACTGGGTGAGCTCGCGGGTCAGGTCGACCTCGTCCTCGAGCCACACCGGCGCGCCGTAGTACGACTCGGCCGGGCTCGCGATCCCGAACGGGACGCTGAACCCGAACGCGGTGAGCGAGCCGGCGGTGACCACCCGGTAGTCCATCCGGAGCAGGAACGGGAACTCCCAGAACAGCCCGAGCTCGTAGGTCGACTCGCGGAACGCGTCGTGCCAGTCCGGCAGCCCGGAGATCGGGGCCAGCCCGAGGACCGCCGCGGCGCAGGTCTCGTCCGGGAGCAGGCCCTCGGCGCACGCCTCGGCGATCGCGTACGGGAAGTCCGGGTCCTCCATCAGGTCCGACCGGAACACCACCGGGGTCGGCTCGTTCCCGACGCAGTGCGAGAACGCGTCGTCCACGTCGGCGCCGATCCGCTCGTCGTTCAGGAACGTCGCCGCGCCGTACGCGTCGAACGGGACGAAGTCGGCGATCGCCGAGAACTCCGGCACCCGGAACGACAGCGACTCGACCTCGCCGGACTGGGCCTCGGAGTACTGGTCGATGAAGTCCAGGTACTGCTCGCGGGTCGGCAGGATCGGCAGCGTCCCGAACGTGAACGGGCCGAGGATCAGCTCGGGGTCGTCCGGAGCGATCGCGCAGCTCCGGCTCGACAGGTCCGGCAGCTCGTCGAGCGGGAGGGTCGACGGGCACCACAGCGTCACCGGCGACAGCTCCGGTACGGTCAGCGCGTGGGCGGTGCTGTCGAGCACGAACGCCCCGGCGAGGCGCGGGGAGCTGCGGAGGCGCTCGTCCGGCACCACCTGGGCCAGCGCCTGCTCGACCGCCTCGGACACCCCGGGCTCGTCCTGGTTCAGCCCGATCACCAGCACCATGTCGTCGCCGAACGCGCGCTGGGCCTCGACCGCGTCGCGGAACGAGACCACCAGGCTGTCGACGAACCCCGGCGACTGCCAGTGGTCGATGCAGGTGGTGGGGACCCCCTCGAGCTGCAGGCGCTGGCGCTGCATCCGCTCGTGGGCGGCCGAGATCGTCCGGTCGCACGGCCCGAGGAAGAACCGGATCGGCGTCGCGTCGTGGGCCGGGCTGCGCAGCACCGGGAACGCCGGGCGGACCTCGGGGTTCTTCCGGGCGACCGCGGTCGCGACGAACGACCGGTCGACCCCGGCCGCGTCGGTGACGATCGACGTGGCGCAGATCGTGTCGGCGTCGGACGCGCCGAGCGGGAGCGGGAGCGGGTCGAACCGGGCGCGCTCGTCGGTCGACACTCCCGGCAGCCCGGCGGTCACGAACGACGGCGCGCAGCTCGCGCCGTACCCGTACGGGTTGTCGGGGGTCGCCGGATCGCCGGTGCCGTACCGCTCGTCCGCGATGGTGAACGACCGCCGCAGCCCGAGCGCCTCGACCTGCTCGTTCCGGAGGTTCGGGAACTGGTGCCGGGCCCGCCACTGGACCCGCTCGTTCGCCTCGTCGAGCACGCCGTACACGACCAGGCTCCGGTTGGTGTGGGCCGGGCCGGACACGACCACGTCGAACACCGGGTCCACGTCGAGGGCGAGCTCGCCGTCGGGGTGGTACCGCAGCCGGAGGTCGACGCTCCGCGGCTCGATCGGGACCTCGAGGCTCGCGCTGCCGCAGATCACCGCCCCGGGCGTGTCCTCGGTCCAGGTCCAGGTGGAGGTCGAGTAGCCCTCGGTGTACCCGCCATACCCGCCGCCGTACCCGCCCGAGTCGCCCGGGGGCTCCGAGCCGTAGCCGTAGCCGTAGCCGGTGGTGTAGGGATCGGTGGTGGACCCGGTCCAGGTCTGGGTGACGGTGAACGTCTCGTCGCAGTCGGCTTCGACGTGGCGGTGGACCCACGGCAGGTCCGACAGCGGGGTCCAGTCGACCACCTCGTCGTCGGTGGTGTACCGGATCTCGACCTCGCTCAGGTCGTTCAGCCCCTGCTGCGCGTACACCTGCCAGAACACGAACAGGGTCTGCTCGTCCTCGAACCACGCGGTGTCGGCGAGGGAGAACCCCGCCTGGATGTCGAACAGCGGCACCTTCCTGCACGACGTCCCGGCGACCGCCAGGGCGACCAGCGCGAGGGAGGCGGCGCGGTTCACGGGCCACCGGTCGCGTCGGGGCGGACCACCTGCTCGAACGGGAGGTTCGCGCGAGCGAGGTGCTTCTGGAACGCCCGGGCGA
Organism: Myxococcota bacterium; assembly: GCA_040079715.1. Lineage (GTDB taxonomy): Bacteria > Myxococcota_A > UBA796 > UBA796 > JACKER01. The sequence continues at coordinate 2,756 of JBEBJW010000827.1, forward strand.
GCTCCTGGCGACCGCGCTCGGCCGCCGCGAGCTGGTGGGCCCGCGACGGGAACACCGACGCTGACGCGACCGAGGTCCGGAGCGAGTCCGGCAGCTCGTCGACCAGCCGGTCCCGCGCGTCGGTGTCGAGCAGCGACAGCCAGGCGGCGAGCGTCTCCACGTCGAGCTCGAGCAGGACGTCGACCCGCCCGTCGTCCGGCAGCGCGTCCAGCATGTCCGGCAGGAAGATCCCGCGGTACCACCCGGGGAGGCTCCCGCCGAACCGGTCGAGCGCCGCGCCGAACAGCCGGGTCCGGTGGGACGCCGGCACGCTCCGGAGCAGCACCGACAGCGCGGCCGCGGCGTCGAACTCGGACCCGCGATCCGACCCCGGACCGGCCCCCGGACCCGCCGACGGCGCCTGCGGGATCGGCGCGTCGGCCCGGGCGGCGTCGAGGACCCGGAACAGGTACCCGGTCTCGCCCGGCGACATCCGGTTCGACCGGAGGAGCTGCTCGGCGAGCTCGATCATCTGGCGCGGGGTCAGCAGGCGGACCAGCTCGTGCTGCTCGTCCGACGGGGCGAGCGCGAACAGCAGCGCCCCGGTCCGGGACGGCACGGCGGCGATCAGGGCCACGAGCCCGGTCGCGCCGAACTCGTCCCGCAGGCTCCGGACGATCTGCGCGTCGCTCTGGGACGACAGGGCGGCCGACCGCGCGTGCCGGTCGAGCGCCCGGAAGAACGCGAGGTCCGACGGGAGCGTCGCCGCGTCGACCGACTTCAGGTAGTCCGCCAGCTCGAGCTTCGCGGTCGCCACGTCGCCGCCGGCCGGGAACGCGCCGAGGAACCGGTCCGGGAACCGCAGGACCGCCTTCGCCAGCAGCGGCAGCTCGCGCGACCGCAGGAGCTCGCGGATCATCGCCTGGAGCTCCGGGTCCGGCTGGTCGGCGTCGAGCCGGTGGGTCCACGCCGCCGACTGGCGCGCGACGAACGCCCGGTCGTCCTCGGACTCGACGTGGGTCGCGGCGGCCGCGGTCGCGGTGGCGCCTCCCGCTCCGGCCCCGCCAGGGTCGTCGTTCTTCGCGAGCTGGGCGAGCAGCGCCTTCTCCTCGAGCGACTCCCGCCCGACCCGGCGCCAGGTCCACACGAGGATCGTCCCGGCGACCGTCACCATCACGACCGCGATCATCCACCACAGGTGCGGCAGCAGGATCGTCCACAGCTCGCGCGCGGCGACCCCGGCGGACCACGCCTCGGGCGCGGGCGGCGGGGCGGGGGCGACC
>JBEBJW010000828.1:0-4013 GCA_040079715.1 Myxococcota bacterium
GGGCGGGGTACGCTCGGGCGATCCCGAGGGTGGAGGCGGTCGGTGGTGGACTGGGACCAGGTGGCGCGCGAGCTGGTGCGGGCGCTGCGCGGCGGGCGGTCGCAGGTCCAGCTCAGCCGGATGCTCGGGTACCGGACCAACGTGGTGTACCGGTGGGAGGCGGGCCGGCGGTGGCCGACCGGGTCCGAGACGCTCCGGCTGGCGGAGCGGGTCGGGGTGTCGGTCGCGACCGCGCTCGACCAGATCGACCGCCCCGCGGCCCGGATCGCCGCCGCTGCGGCGCCGCCGACCACGATCACCCACCTGGCGGCGTTCCTCGACGCGCTCCGGGGCGAGCGGCCGGTGGCGTCGCTGGCCGAGCGGGTCGGGGTCGGCGAGTCCGCGCTGCGGCGGATCCTGCGCGGGACGGCCGAGCCGTCGCTGCCGATGGTGCTGGCGCTGCTCGACGCGGTGGACGAGCGGGGCAGCGCGCTGGTCGCCGCGCTGGTGCCGCCGTCGGAGGTGCCGTCGCTGCCGCACACGAACCCGAACATGGACCAGAGCTGGCCGTTCGCCGGCGCGATCTCCGCGCTGCTCCGGATCGGTGAGCTCGACCCGGCGCGGATCGCGGGGCACCTCGGGACGACCGAGGCGCACGTCCGGGACACGCTGGCGATGCTGGAGGACAGCGGGCGGCTCCAGTGGGTCGACGGGGCGCCGACGTTCCGCCCGGTGGTCCGGATGATCCAGATCCGCGACCGGGCGACGAGCCTGACGACGTTCTGGTCGGCGCACCTCCAGCGGCTGCCGACGGCGAAGCGGGGGTACCTGATCGGCACGGTCACCGAGGCGCAGCTCGCCGAGCTCGACGACCTGCACCGGCGGTTCCTCCAGGACGTGCAGGCGGTGATGGTCCGGAGCGGGACGGCGGGGACGCGGGCGGTGGCGGTGGCGATCCAGCACGCGAGCCTCGACGGCGGCCCGCTCGGGACGATGAACTCAGCCCCGAGCGGTCGTGGGGGGAACGAGAACCCAGCCCCGAGCGGTCGAGCGGGAAGAGAGACCGGCGGTCGGTGACCCCACGACGCCGAGGGATCGAGCGGAGGGTCAGGCCAACAGGGCGGCCAGGGTCTCCGCGGTGAGGATCCGGGCGGTCCAGCCCTCGAGCTCGGCTCGGCTGGCCCGGTTCACCCGATCGAGCGCGTCCGGCGGCACCGCGCCGAACTTCGCCTGCATCAGGGCGATCAACGTCTGCACCTGCCCGCGGAGCAAGCCGTGCTCCAGGCCCTGCTCCAAGCCCTGACGCAGGCCCTGCTCCAAGCCCCGCTCCAGGCCGCGCTCCAAACCCTGTCGCAAGCCCTGCTCGAGGCCCTGCTGGAGCCCCTGCTGGAGCCCCTGCTGGAGCCCCTGCTCCAAGCCCTCGTTTCGGGCGCGGTCTTCGATGATCTGTCCCCAGCTCATCACCCACCTCTGCCCCTCGGGCGGCAGTCGGGCCGCCAACAGAGCGCGAACCTCCGCGGGCGCTTCCCGCGGCGTGACGTACACCACGTAACGCCACACGGCCTCCAACGCCCTCAGGCCGTCGGTGGGCTGAGCCACCACGGCGACCAGCGTGTCGATCCATGCGGGAATCCGGTCCCAGAAATCCCCCTCTCGGGCGTGCTTCAACAGCAACAGCACCAGTCGCCGCAGCGCGATCCCGCGGAGGTCGGCGTCGTCGGTGCGCGTCAGGTCCTGGAGGTCGTACCGGAACTGCGGGACCGACGCGCCCAGCTCCGCCGCCAGGGCGTCCGGCAGCGTGTCCAGCACCAGCGGATGGAACTCCGGCGGCACGTTCCACGGCCGGTCGCCGTTGTACAGCACCAGCGGGACGACGCACGGTAGTCCGGGGCGCCCATCCGCTTCGGCCACGAATCGATCCCAGATCCGCACCATGTACCGGAGCATTCGCCACGCCATCCGCGGATCCGGCGTGCTCTGGTGCTCGAACAGCACGTACAGCCACAGCGGGCCGCCGCCGTCCAGCTCGACCCGGTACAGCACGTCGCTGTGGACCTGCTTCAGGTCCTCGTCCACGAAGCTGCCGGGGACGGTGACCAGCGTGGTCCACCGCACTGCCGCGATCACGGCAGGAGGCAGGCGGGCCCGGAAGTGGTCCTCGGCGACCGCGGGCTGGCCGAACGCGTACCGGAACAGGCTGTCGTGGGGGTTCTCGGTGCCCATCGTGACGCGCGTATCCCGCGACGCGGTCGTGGGGTATCTTGGCAGGATGACGTGGTGGCTGATCGCGTGTCGTGAGGTCGAGGAGCCGACGCCCCCGCCGGATCCGGTGGTGCAGCCCGCGGATCTGGTGGTCACCGGGGCTCGGTTCCGGACGATGGACCCGGTCCCGGGTGAGGGCGGTTCTGGCGGCCCCGAGACCGCCGAGGCGGTGGCGGTCCGCGACGGGGTGCTGGTGTACGTCGGCGACGCCGCCGGGGTCGAGGCGTTCGTCGGGGCGGACACCGCGCGGGTCACGCTCGACGGCGCCACCGTCCTGCCCGGGTTCACCGACGCCCACAACCACCTGCTGTGGAGCGGCGCCGACCTGCTGTTGGTCGACCTGTACGCCGCGAAGACCCTCGACGCGTTCGCCCGCCGGGTCACCGACTGGGCCGCGGCGAACCCGGACGAGCCGTGGGTCCAGGGCGGCGGGTGGGACCTGACCACGTTCCTCGATCTGGTCGACGCCGCCGTGCTCGATGGGATGGTCGCCGACCGCCCGGTGTACCTGTACTCGGCCGACGCCCACTCGGCGGTGGTCAACACCCGCGCGCTCGCGATCGCCGGGATCGACGCGACCACCCCGGACCCGGCCGACGGCACGATCGTCCGCGACGCGGACGGCGCCCCGACCGGGCTGCTGCTCGAGGGCGCGATGACCCTGGTGGAGGACCACCTGCCGGCGTACTCGGACGCGCTCGCCGACCAGGGCCTGCGCGACGCCCAGGCCGAGGCGAACGGGTACGGCGTCACCAACGTGGTCGATCCGCTGATCGAGGAGTGGATGCTCGCCGGATACCAGCGGGCCGCCGATGCGGGCACGCTGACGGTGCGGATCCACGGCGCGGCCTACGTCGACGCGGCGGACCCGGACCCGGTGCCGGCGGTGATCGCGCTCCGCGACCGGTACCACGCCGACCGGCTCGAGCTGAACGCGGCGAAGCTGTTCCTCGACGGGGTGCTCGAGACCGGGACCGCGGTGCTGCTCGCGCCGTACGTCGACGGGCACAACGGCGTCCCGGTGTTCGACGACGCCCGGCTGCAGGCGGACGCGATCGCGCTCGACGCGGCGGGGTTCCAGCTCCACGCACACGTGATCGGCGACGGGGCGGTCCGGCAGTTCCTCGACGCGGTCGAGGCGGTCGAGGCGGCGAACGGCCCGCGGGACCGGCGCCCGCTGGCGGCGCACCTCGAGCTGATCGACCCGGCGGATCGGCCCCGGTTCGCGGCGCTCGGGGTGCTGGCGGACGCGCAGGGGCTGTGGGCGTACCCGGACAGCTACGTCCGCGACCTGACCTGGCCGGTGATCGGGCCCGAGCGGTCGGACGCGCTGTACCCGTTCGGGTCGACCGCGGCGGCGGGGGCGACGATCGTCGGCGGCTCGGACTGGTCGGTCACCTCGCAGAACCCGTTCGAGGCGATCGAGGTGCTGGTCCGCCGGAAGAACCCGTGGCGCGACGCGGCGCTGGTCCTGAACGAGGCGGAGGCGCTCGATCTGACCACGGCGCTCCGCGCGTACACCGACCTCGGGGCCCGGGCGTCGTTCTCGGAGGACAGCCTCGGCACGCTGACCGTCGGGAAGCGGGCGGACTTCGTGGTCCTGGACCGTGATCCGTACGAGGTGCCGGTCGAGGCGCTGTCGGACCTCGTGGTCACCTCCACCTGGGTCGACGGGGTCGAGGTGTACCGGCTCCCGGCCGACGGCCGCCGGCCGGCGGGCGCGCCCGCGCTCCGACCGCGCGGGTGTCCGGGGGTGCCCCCGCCCGCGGTGA
>JBEBJW010000829.1:0-4008 GCA_040079715.1 Myxococcota bacterium
GGCGAGGCGACCGGCGCGGGCGAGGGTCGGTCCCCCGTACAGCGTCCGGCCGGACAGCGGGTCGACCAGGCACCCCGCGGGCCCGCGGGCGAGGCCGATCCGGGCCGGCGCGATCGCCACGAGCCCGGCGGCGGCGGCGAGGGCGGTCCCGTCGTCCGGAGCGGCGAGCACGACCCGGTCCGGCGCGAGCTCGGCGAGGTACACCCCGGCGGCGCGGGTCACCCGGGCGCACGCCTCGAGCCACCGGGCGTCGCCGGGCTCGACCGGCTCGACGACCCCGATCACCACGGTCCCGATCGGGGGCGCGGCGGCGGCCTGTACGGCGGGCACCCACCGGTAGCCGCCGGTGGCGGTCACGAGGTGGACCGGCTGATCCGGGGCCTGCTCGAGCTTCCGGCGGAGCCGGTGGACGGTGAAGTCGGCCGCCCGCGACACCACGTGGGGCGCGTGGCCCCACACCCGGGCGTGGAGCTCGTCCCGGCCGATGTCGCGGCCGGTGCGCTCGGCGAGGTACACCAGCAGCTCGCGCTCGACGCCCGTCAGGTGGTGGGTGATCGGCCCGCGCACCACCTCGGCGCGGTCGAGATCGATCACCCCGTCTGCCAGCAGCAGCCGACCCACCGGTCAGCGCCGGACGTACACCGTGTCTGCCGGGAGGTTGTTGATCCCGCGGCGGGGGGCGGCGATCCAGTTCGCCATCTGGCCCGGCTCGTACACCGGGTGCATCAGCGAGGCGACGTACGCGCGATCGGCGTCGGTCGGGAGCCACCGGGCGCGGTTCATCTCGAACTCGTCGGCGGAGATCGGCTCGCCCTGGAGATCGTAGCTGTGATCCGCGTAGATCCCCTGGCGCCGGTGGAACCGGGTGGAGGGCAGGGAGATCCGGAACGAGGACCCGTCCTCCTCGAGCGCCTTGTTCCACTTCTCGACGACCTTCTCGCAGTCGTCGACGTACTCGCCGCGGAGGACCTCGTTCATCGCGTTGCGGAGCGGGACCTGCTCGGTCACGAGCCGCCCGTTCTCGAGCTGGGGGATCCCGCGGGTCGCGTCGAGCGCCACGTGGTCCTCGTACTTGTCCTCCTTCCACCGACCCTTGAGGCCGGACGCGAAGAAGTCGGCCGCGTTCGACGAGATCTCCGACCCGAACAGGTCGAGCGAGTAGCTGAACCAGTAGTTGACGTACTTCTGGATCGTCGCGAGGTCGACCCCGCCCTGGGCGCGCACGTCGCCGTTCGGGTCCTGCTTCGCGAGCTGGACCGCCCGGCGGATCACCCGCTCGACCCCGGTCTGGCCGACGAACAGGTGGTGCGCCTCCTCGGTCAGCATGAACCGGCAGGTGCGGGACAGCGGGTCGAACGCCGACTCGGCGAGGGCGCCGAGCTGGTACTTGCCGTCGCGGTCGGTGAACGTGGTGAAGCAGAAGAAGGTCAGCCAGTCCGGGCACGCCTGGTTGAACGCGTCGAGGATCCGGGGCTTGTCGGCGTCGCCGGCCCGGCGCTCGAGCAGCGCGTCCGCCTCGTCCCGCCCGTCGCGGCCGAAGTAGCCGTGGAGCAGGTACACCATCGCCCACAGGTGGCGTCCCTCCTCGACGTTGACCTGGAACAGGTTCCGCAGGTCGTACAGCGACGGGGCGGTGGCGCCGAGGAACCGCTGCTGCTCGACGCTCGCCGGCTCGGTGTCCGCCTGGGTCACCACGATCCGCCGCAGGATGTTCCGGTACTCGCCCGGGACCTCTTGCCAGGCCGGCTCGCCGACGTGGTCGCCGAAGTGGATCTTCCGGTCCGGCGTGGCGTCGTCGAGGAAGATCCCCCACCGGTAGTCGGGCATCTTGACGTAGTCGAAGTGGGCCCAGCCGCCCTTCTCGGTGCTGACCGCGGTGCGGAGGTACACGTCCGTGCCCTGCCACCCGTCCGGCCCCATCGCCCCCCACCAGTCGAGGAACGCGGGCTGCCACTTCTCGAGCGCGCGCTGGAGGCGCGTGTCGCTCCCGAGGTCGACGTTGTTCGGGATCCGCTCGCTGTAATCGATGCCGGCCATCGGCGGGCCTCCGGGGAACGGGACGGGAGGGTCCCCGTAACCTCCGGTCGGGCGGGTGGCTGGGCCACCGCGCGCGGTCGGGTCGAGACGCCGGGGAGGGGACGATCGAACGGGTCTCTGGTCACTCCGGACCGCCCTCTGCGACGACCCGCCGCATGGCGCCCGGCGCGGACGAATCGTAGATCGCCGGCATGTCGCATCCTCCCGCACCGTCCTGGCTGGGGCTCGCGCTGCTCTCGGCCGTCGGGTGTACGAAGGCGCCGCTCGCTGACCCCGACGCGATCTCGTCGATGTGGGACGGCGACGCCGACTGCGTTCGCTCCGCCCGCCGAGACGGGCGTGCGCTGGCGGGGTCGGGGGTCGTGCTGCGGGTCCCCTCCGACGCCCCCTGGGCGCGCGACCTCTCGCGGGACGTGTTCGCCGGGGTCGGGGCCGCCCGTCGGTTCCTGGCGACCCACGGCCTCGACGCCGGGGGCGGGATCGAGATCCTTGTCTGCGATCGCGCGGTGATCGGGCACGCGCCGGGCGGGCCGTTCGTGTTCCTGTCGGTCGCGATGGTCGAACAGGGCCGGGCGCCGTGGCTCCACGAGAGCCTCCACGTCCTGCTGCGCGGCGACCGCGACTGGCTCACGGACGTCGACGAGGCGACCGCCGACCGCGACATGCCGCTGTGGCTGGTGGAGGGCCTCCCCGACTACGTCGCCCAATCGGTCGCGGAGTCGACCGGGGTCGGGAACCCAGGTCCCTTCGTCACGTCGCTCGCCGAGGTCGATCGCGCGTGCGGAGCCGCCCGGACGGAAGGACCGCCCGAGATCTTCGAGCAGGTCGGTCGGCCGGGGCGGTCCGAGGCGCTGTTCGGGCCGGAGCGGTTCGAGAACGCGCAGGTGTTCTATCCGTGCTCGGATTCGTTCGTCCGATGGCTGGCCGAGCGGCACGGGCTCGAGGCCCTGCTCGCCGCGAGCTCCGCTACCCCCGACGAGCTGGCGACCTGGGAGCGGCGCACCGGCGCCCGCCTCGAACACGAGCGCGCGCTGTGGGTCGAGCACCTCCTTTGACCGGCCCCGCTCAGGCCATCGGGAGGCGCCAGACCTCGCCGCCGGCCGCGACCCACAGGACGTCGCCGTCGAGCGTGACGTCCTCGACCCTGCCGTCCCCGACCGCCTGCTCGAACAGCAGCGCCCCGTCGGGGTCGAGCAGGCGGACCGGCTGACCGCGGCCCCACGCCACCAGGCGGCCGTCGTCGGTCACCCGGAGGGTCACCCCGTACACGCCGGGCTCGACCCGCGACCGGGAGATCTCCGCGAGCGTCTCCGGATCGTACCGGACGATGTCGCCCGTGCGGTGGGCCGCGTAGACCCCGCCCGGTCCGGCGGCGACCCGCGGATACCCGGAGCCGGCCTCGATCACCGCGGCGCGCTTGCCGGCGTGGGTCCAGGCCCGGATCTTCCCGTCCTTGTAGCCGGCGTAGACCCGACGGCCGTCGACCGCGACCCCGCCTTGGGAGGTGCGGACGCCCGCGATCCGACCGCCGCGCAGGGCGTGGATCTCGCCCCAGAACGTGCCCCAGTACAGCGCGTCGTCGTGGACGACCAGGCGCGGGGCGTTGGCGTCGACGTTGGTGACGGTGGCGTCGTCGGACCCGTCGATGTCCGGCCAGTCGACGAGCTGTCCCGGCCCGAGCGCCGCGTAGCAGTGACCCCCGTTCGCGAACGCGACGTCGCTGACCAGGTACGCAGTGGACCGGAGCACCCGAGGGGCGCCGGTGGCGACGTCGACGATCTCGACGCCGTTCCCGGAGCGGCCGGGCGCGGTCCAGCCGACGTACAGCGCGTCACCGCGACGGATCACGCGGCGGGCCTCGGCTTCGGGGCGGCGGAGGATGCGGTCCATCGCGCCGACTATCCGGGATCCGAGGCCCGGTCACCGGATCGCGGGACGCGGTCCCGTGGGGTCGCCTACGCCGCGATCGGG
>JBEBJW010000830.1:0-4006 GCA_040079715.1 Myxococcota bacterium
TCGGCGGGAACCGGGTACTCCCCCGGCTCCTTCCCGATGAGCTTGATCTCGACCGCCTGGGTCCCATCGGCGATGCGTGTGTCCCAGCCGGGCGTCGCGAGGTCGTCGCAGGCGACCGGGCCGTCGAACACGTAGATGACGGTGGTACTGGCGTCGTCGGGCTCGCCGGCCAGCCACACGGAGCCGACCGCGTCGAACGCGCGACCGTCGATCGTGCCCGACACCGTCCCAGAGCCAGAGCTCGTCGGATCGGTCGCGGGACCCCCGCAGCCGGCGAGGGCGACAGGGATTCCCCACCGCCGCCAGAATCCTCGCGCCGTTCGTTCGGTGATCCGACCTTTCATCCTGCCCTCCTCGCCAGCGCTCGCCGACGGGCGGCCACAGTGCAGGACCCATGCCACCCCATCGGTTCGGAAGCGCCGTGGGGACGGGCATGCCGAACGGCGGTTTTTCGCCGCTGTTCGGTGGGCCTTCGCCGTCGGGAGGCCCGGCGAGCGGGGGTACGCACCGAATTCCACGGCACGGAAGCTGCGATGGCGTCGAGCGTCCACCCGAGGTCCGCCCCATGGCTCCCGCTCTCCTGTTGCTCTCCTCCCTGATCCCGCTGGCGTCAGCGGGTGAAGATCAGGTCACGACCGACCAGTCGATCGACGCGTTCAACGAGATGGAGGATGGACAGGCGGGGCCGCCGGGCGTCCTCGAAGAGCGGGTGTGGCTCAACTACGGCTACGTCCCTGCCGAGGGTCCGACCCCGTCCGACACCTTCGAGCTGTCCTACACCCCGAACAGCAAGTCGAACTTCGTGTCGCACATGGAGTTCGACGTCGCGCAGTACTTCGAGCACGACGACGTGGACAACACGACGGCCATCGAGTTCGGCATCGTGAACCGGTGGGTCAAGGACGGGGGAAAGAAGAGCGCGGTGCCGAGCATCGGCACGCTCACCGAGTACTGGCTCCGGACCCCGTTCGTCATCCAGGGCGACGCGTTCGCGCCGGGCGCGACCCAGGGCGACCACGTCGGCGAGACGCTCACCATCGCCAAGTACCTCGGCCCGGGGTCGCTCTACCTGAACGGGTCGGTCGAGCGTCGCTTGTTCCAGAGCGAGATCTGCGTCACGGACCAGGACGTGGCCATCCAGCCTGGCGATGCGCCCGACCAGAACGGCGCCGCTGCCCCGAACTACGACGGGTGCGACTACTGGGCGCCGTGGACCTTCGCGGTCAAGGTCGGCTACAAAGCCCAGGTCATTCCCGAGAAGTTCGACCTCATCTTCGACTTCGTGCACGAGACGAACGAGTTCACGACCCAGGTCGCGTCCCCCACGCTGCCGGGGCCCGAGAAGCACCACGCCTACGAGATGGCGGAGGTGTCCACGATGATCCACGCCGGCGAGCACTTCACGTTCGGACCCGGAGCGCTGTTCGGCCTTACGCCGGGCTTCGAGGAGACGCCGACCTACGAGGCCGGTCTGTTCTTCCTCCATGAGTGACCGCCGATGACCACCCCGCCCGTCGCCGATGCGGCCGAGGTCTCGTTCCCGTCGAGTCCGCCGCTGTCGATCGACGACGCGTCGACGGTGGACAAGGGCGCCTTCGAGATCAACCTGACGGCGGGGGTCGCTGGCGGCCTTGCGGCGTGGGAGTCGGAGACGCCGCTCGTCGATGTCAACTACGGCCTGACTGACGACATCCACCTCAACGCCGAGGTGCCGCTCGTGGAGGCCGGCGGCCGCGGGACGACGCCGACCGTGCGGCTCGGCGCTCCGGCCCTGGCGATGAAGGTCCGGGTCCTCAACCACGACCGGGCGAGTCTCGCCTTCCACCCGGCGGTCGAATTTCCAGCCGGCGTCGCGCCGATCGCGACGCTTCCGGTGGTCCTGGACCTGGCCGTCGGGCGCAGCGGCACGGGGCTGGGTGTCGAGCTCGCACACGAGTTCACAAGCCCGTTGTCGGCGGACGGCTGGATCGCGGCGATCGGCTTCGCGCACCCGGTCGGCGGGGGCGACCTGATGCTCGACTACGCGCAGTCGGCCGACCTGAAGGTCCGACTCGGCGAGGGTTGGTTCGAGGCCGGCTTCGCCCGCGGTCGACTGTTCGGGAGCGACAGCCTGACCCTGTTGAGCTCCGCGGGCATCTCTACTGCTGTCAACGTCTCGGCGTTGCTCGGCGTCCAAGTCTCCCCACCGAACGGACGGCACCGATGAATCGCGTTCCGCAGGTCACCCTGTACTTCTGGGTCATCAAGATCCTGGCCACCACGGTGGGCGAGACCGCAGCCGACTTCCTGTCCGAGACCCTCGGGCTCGGCCTCGAGCGGACGACCGCAGTCATGTCGGTAGTCTTGCTGGTGGCCCTGGTCGGGCAGTTCTGGCGCCGACGCTACGTCCCCGCGGCCTACTGGCTCGTCGTGGTGCTCCTCTCGATCGTCGGGACGCTGGTGACCGACGGTCTGGTGGATGACCTCGGCGTGCCCCTGGAGGTGACGACCGGCGCGTTCTCGATCGCGCTCCTCTGCACGTTCGCGGTCTGGTACCGGCGGGAGCGGACGCTGTCGATCCACTCGATCGACACCGCACCTCGGGAGGCGTTCTACTGGCTCGCCATCCTGTTCACCTTCGCCCTCGGAACGGCAGCCGGGGACTGGGTCGCCGAAGGGCTGGGCGTCGGGTTCTGGCAGTCGGCGGTGCTTTTTGCGACGCTGATGGCGGCCGTCACCGGTGCCTGGCGGTTCCTCCGCCTCCCGCCTGTCCCCGCGTTCTGGGCGGTGTACATCCTGACGCGGCCGCTCGGTGCCTCGATCGGCGACCTGCTCTCGCAGGCGCCGGAGGACGGCGGCCTCGGCCTCGGGACCGTTGTCACGAGCGGCGTCTTCCTGGCGGTCATCGCCGCGGTGGTGGTCTTCCTCACCGTCACCGGCAAGGACCGCATTCTTCCCACGGAGTCTCCATGAGCGATACCGTCGCGAGATCCCTGAGCAAGGTCCCCGAGGTGACCCTCACCTTCTGGGTCATCAAGATCCTGGCAACGACGCTCGGCGAAACGGGAGGCGACGCCGTCTCGATGACGCTCGATCTCGGCTACGCGGTCGGGAGCGCCATCTTCTTCGCCGTCTTTGCGGTGGCGGTCTTCACGCAGGTTCGCGCGAAGGCGTTCCACCCCTACCTCTACTGGGCGGTGGTGGTCGCGACCACGACACTCGGAACCACGATGGCGGACTTCGCCACCCGCTCGATGGGCATCGGCTACACGGGTGGGTCGGCCATCCTCTTCGCGCTGCTCATCGCATCCCTGGCCGTGTGGCGGTTCTCCGAGGGTTCTGTCGCCGTGGACACGGTCAACACGCCCCGGGTGGAGGCGTTCTACTGGGGGACGATCCTCTTCTCCCAGACGCTCGGCACTGCACTCGGCGACTGGGTCGCTGACACCAACGACTTCGGCTACGAGAACGGCGCGATCGTGTTCGGCGCGGGCCTGGCCGTGGTCGCCGCGTTGATGTACTTCACGAAGGTGTCGCGCACCGTCCTGTTCTGGTCCGCCTTCATCCTGACGCGGCCCCTCGGCGCGACGCTGGGCGATCTCCTCGACAAGCCGGTGGACCACGGCGGCTTCGCGATCGGCCGCTTCGCTGCCTCCGCTGGCCTCGCCGTCGCCATGCTCGCGTGCCTCCTCCTCTTGCCGCAGAAGGCCGGGGACCATCCTGGAACGCCTTCGGACGGCTGACTACGGTCAGGGATCGGCCAGGCTGACCTCGATCACCGTGCCGCCCGGCCCCGGGCGGACGATGCGCGTCGAGCCGCCGTGCGCGTGGGCCACCGCGAGCACGAGCGCCAGGCCGAGGCCGCTCCCATCGCCGGGCCCGCGGGCGAAGGGTTCGAAGGCCGAAGCGACGATGGCCGGATCGAAGCCCCGCCCGTCGTCGGTGACCGCGATCGTCAACGAGCCGGGAGCCCGGCTCGCGGAGACCCGGACCTCTTTCGCACCCGCCGCGAAGGCGTTGCGCACGA
>JBEBJW010000831.1:0-4002 GCA_040079715.1 Myxococcota bacterium
CTCCACCACCCCGACCACCGCCTGCCAGGCGACCTTCAGCGCCGGCTCGCGGTCGTGGACGGCTTCGGCGATCGGCTCGACCGCGAGCCCGCTGACCACCGGCGTCGCCACGCCCGAGAATCGGCCGCCCTCCCCACGGAGGGTGGTGGTGATCGTCAGCGATCCCGCCGTCGGGACCACCCGGGCGTACGCGTTCGCCGCGTCGGCGAGCGCCGGGACCGCGATCCCGGTCACCCGGATCGAGGCGTCGAACCGCGGGGTGTCGCCGTACGGATCGAGCGCGATCTCGCCGACCAGGCGCCCGCCCCCGGTGGTCGTACCGGTGAGCGCGAGGGACGCGAACAACGCCTGGTCGAGCCGATCGCGATTCGCGAGGTTGGAGCCCACCAGCTCGAGCTCGTCCACCCCGAGCCGGACGTCCGGCGAGGCGGCGACGTCGATGTACCGGAACGCCCCGTCGTGGATCGTCAGGTGATCGACCGTCGCCGGGAACCGCTCGACCAACGCGGTCAACCACGCGCCGTCGATCCCGGTCTGGCTGTCCGCCTCGGTCACGCCGATCCGGTAGGTCAGCGAGAGCCCGTCGATGTCGACGTCCGCGACCCGCGACCCGCGGATCGCCTCGGCCAGGAGCGGGCGGACCCGCACCGCGTCGATCGCGACGAACGGCTCGTCGATCGCCCCGCCCTCCCGCACCAGCCGGATCCGGCGGAGGGTGACCGCGCCGCCGAGCACGGACAGGTCCACGTCGTCGACCGCCGCGTCGTAGTCCGGCGCCGCGTCGAGGGCGGCGACCGCGGCCCGCCGGATCATCGACGGCGCTGCGATCCGCGCCGCCGCGAGCCCGACGACCACCACTCCCCCGACGATCAGCACCAGCACTGCACGCATGCTGGACCTGTACGCCGCGCTCCGGAGATCTCCTCGTCCGCAGCGGCGTCGTCCGCGATCGACCTCGGTCCCGACGCGTGAATCCTCGGGGTCAAGGTTCGTCGCGTCAGCCGAACAGCCCGAGCTGGGGGGTGGGTCGGCGGAACGGCGACGGCGTGGGCCCGATCCACCGGTCGGCGTACCCGAGCCTCCGCTTCCACACGGTGAGGAGCTGGTCGATCGTCGCCCACCCCGCGTCTTCGGCGGGTCCGGTCATCCGGTGGCCGAACCGCCCGTCGTTCAGCGACCCGCCGCGCATCCGCCGGATCCGCGCCAGCACTCCGTCCGCGCGGTTCGGCATCGCCTCGCGGAGGCGCTGCTCGAACACCACCGCGACGGCCCCCGGCAGCCGGACGAGCCCGGCCCAGACCCACGCCGCGCCCGCGTCGCGGGCCCGCTCGAGCACGTCGGGGATCCCGGCGTCCGACAGACCCGGCAGGATCGGACCGAGCGACAGTCCGACCGGGATCCCCGCCTCGGACAGGGCCCGCATCGCGGCCAACCGGGCCTCGGGCGGAGGCGCGCCGGGCTCGATCCGCTTCTGGACCTCGCGGTCGCCGATCGGGATCGAGAACGTGACCGCCGCCGCGCCGTGCGCCGCGAGGGCGCCGAGCAGGTCGAGGTCGCGCGTCACCAGCGGCGACCGGGTGATGATCGACACCGGGTTCAGGTGGTCGGCGCAGACCGCGAGACAGTCCCGGGTCAGCCCGAACCGGCGCTCGAGCGGCTGGTAGCAGTCGGTGACCCCGGAGAAGCTGACCAGCTCGCCCTTCCAGCTCCGTCGGGCGAACGCGGCCGCCAGCAGCTCCGCCGCGCGCCGCTTGACCACGATCTTCCGTTCGAAGTCCGACCCGGCGCCCATGCCGAGATATTCGTGGTACGGCCGCGCGTAGCAGTACGCGCAAGCGTGCGTGCAACCGCGGTACGGGTTGACCGACCACGAGAACCCGAGATCCGGGCTGTCGTTGTGCGACAGCACGTCCTGGCTGTCGTCCTCGATCAGCTCGAGCTCCGCGGTGGGCGGCGGCTCGTCCCACGTGATCTCCACCGGATCGAACCGGTTCGGCGGATTCCAGACCCTGGACATGCGTTCAGGGTATCACCGGACCCGAGGGCCGTGCGACCGCGGGACACGAAGGGCGACAACCGATACACCAACCCGAATCGAACGGCGAGACCTACGGGGCTCGGTCGCGTCCCCAGCGAGGCGGTCCGGTGGGCCGTGCGCCCTTCGGTCGGAGCCGGGAGGAGGCGTCGTGAACGTGCTGGTGGTGGGCGGTGCTGGGTACATCGGGAGCGTTTGCGGAGCGCACCTGCGGGCCAGCGGGATCGGCGTGACCTGCGTCGACGACCTGTCGACCGGGCACGCCGCGGCGAGCCCGGGGCCACTCCTGGTCGGCGACGTGCGCGATCGCGCGTTCCTCGCCCGGGTGTTCGCCGCGACGCCGGTCGACGCGGTGCTCCACTTCGCCGCCCGGGCCGAGGTGGCGAAGAGCGTGCGCGAGCCGACCGACACGTTCTCGGTCAACGTCGGGGGGACCGCGGCCCTGGTCGAGGCGATGCTCGCGGCCGGCGTGCGGTCGCTCGTGTTCTCGTCGACCTGCGCGGTGTACGGCGAGCCGCGGACCCTGCCGCTGGTCGAGGACCACCCGTTCGCACCGGTCAGCCCGTACGGCGAGAGCAAGGCCGTCGCCGAGCGGATCCTGGCCCTGGCCCGCGAGCGCGAGGGCCTCCGGGTCAGCGCGCTGCGGTACTTCAACGCCGCGGGGGCAGCGCCGGACGGGTCGCGCGGCGAGTCGCACCACCCGGAGTCGCACCTGATCCCCCTCGCGATCCAGGCCTCGCGCGGAGAGCGGCCGCCGATCGCGGTGTTCGGCGACGACTGGCCGACCCGCGACGGCTCGTGCGTCCGGGACTACATCCACGTCCTCGACCTCGCGGAGGCGCACCGGATCGCGCTGTGCCGCCTGGTCGACGGAGACCGGGGCGACGTGTACAACCTCGGGTCCGGCGGCGGCTCGACCGTCCGCGAGGTCCTGGCGGCGATCGAGCGCGTCACCGGGCGCGCGGTCCCGCACCGGATCGAGACGCGACGCCCCGGGGATCCCGCCGAGCTGTGGGCCGATCCGTCGCGGGCGCGCGCCGCGTTCGACTGGAACCCCCGGTACGACCTCGACGAGATCGTGGCGCACGCCGCCCGGTGGGCCGCCGCTCCGGCGTACTGACCGCCGGCGGCGGGTTACGGTGGCCGCCCGAGGCACCCGATGACCGCGCCGTACGTGCTGCAGATCAACGGAGAGCCGGTGACGGTCAGCGCGCCGGCCCATTGGACCCTGCTCGAGGTCCTCCGGTACACGCTGTCGCTCACCGGATCGAAGCAGGGCTGCGACAAGGGCGACTGCGGCGCGTGCACCGTCCTGGTGGACGGCGAGCCGGTGCTCGCGTGCTGCACGCTGGCCCGGCCATTGGGGGTCCCCACCCCGGCGACCGAGGGCCGCGCGATCACCACGATCGAGGGCCTGTCGGACGCCGGCGGCCCGTCGTCGCTCCAGCGGTCGTTCGACGCCTGCGGCGCGCTCCAGTGTGGGTTCTGCCAGCCCGGCATGATCCTGTCGGCGCACGCCCTGCTCGCGAAGAACCCGGATCCGTCGCTCGACGAGGTCAAGCACGCGCTGTCCGGCAACCTGTGCCGGTGCACCGGCTACACCAAGATCTTCGAGGCGGTCCGCGCGGCCGTCGACCAGCGCCGGGCGACGGCCCTCGCCGACGCGCCGGAGGGGCCGTTCCCCCGCCAGCTGTCGATCGCCCACGGCGAGCCCGCCCCCGGGTTCAACTTCGTCGGGGCCCGCGGGCGCAAGGCCGACGCGATCGGCAAGGCCACCGGCGCCGCGCGGTACACCGACGACCAGGTCCTGCCGCGGATGGCCCACGGCAAGATCCTCCGGTCGCCGCACGCCCACGCCCGGATCCGGTCGATCGACGCGACCGCCGCCCTCGCGATGCCGGGGGTGTACGCCGTCGTGACCGGGGCGGACCTGCCGACGCCGTACTGCGTGATCCCGTGGACCCCGG
>JBEBJW010000832.1:0-4002 GCA_040079715.1 Myxococcota bacterium
AGCCCGAGCAGGGTCAGGCGGCCGTCCTGGGCGACGTCCTCGTACCGGAGCGACACCGACGCCATCGTGGACGCGCCGGCGGGAGGGGGAACGACGTGGGACCACATCCGCGCCTCGTAGCGCGGCGGGCTACGAGCACCGAACAGAAACTCGGACCGAGCGCGCCGAGGCAGGCTCTGTTCGGTGATCTGGGGGTGCAGATGCGGATCTGGGTCGACGCCGACGCGACACCGCGCCCGGTGAAGGAGATGTTGTTCCGGCTCGCCGAGGGGCGGCGGATCGAGGTCGTGTTGGTCGCGAACCAGGTCCTGCGGACCCCGAAGACGAAGTACGTCAAGTCGGTGGTGGTCGGGCGGGGGTTCGACGCGGCGGACGACTGGCTCGCCGAGCAGGTCCAGCCGGGAGACCTCGTGATCACCGCCGACATCCCGCTCGCGGCGAAGGTGGTCGCCCGGGGCGGCACGTGCCTCGATCCGCGCGGGGAGGTGATCGACGCGTCGAACGCCCAGGCGCGGCTCGCGGTCCGCGACCTGATGGAGCAGGTCCGCGAGTCGGGCGAGCTGACCGGCGGTCCGCCCCCGTACCACGACCGCGACAAGCACCGGTTCGCGGCCGCGCTCCAGCGCCTGCTGCCGCGCTGACGCAGGCCGCCGACGGGTTTCACGGCGTCGGGAGGGTCCGGAGCGCGTCGTCGATCGCCCACAGGTACTCGGCCTGGGCCTCGTCCGGCCGCCCGACCCGCTCCGGCCCGACCCACGCCACCAGCTCGAGCTGGAGCTCGGCGTCCGACAGCCCGACGATCCACACGTCGAGCGGGTGCTCCGGGTCGTCGACGGTGTGCGGCAGGGCGCGGGCGGCGGCGACGACGGTGGCCCGCACGGCGTCCTTGTCGACGGTCCGCGGGACGGTGAACCGGACGTGGACCCGGCGGACCCGGCTGTCGTAGGTCCAGTTGGTGACGCGGCCGGTGACGAACTCGGCGTTCGGGACCAGCACGTCCACGTCGTCGTTGGTCGTGATCCGGGTGTACCGCAGCGCGATCTCGCGGACCTGGCCGCGGACCCCGGACTGGAGCTCGACGAAGTCGCGCAGCTTCAGCGTCCGCTCGATCAGCAGCACGATCCCGCCGATGAAGTTGCTGAACACGTTCTGCAGCCCGAGGCCGATCCCGACGCCGATCGCGCCCCCGAGGAACGCGAGGTTCGTCAGATCGAACCCGAGCGCGCTCATCGCCGCGAGCGTCCCCACGACCCAGATCGTGTACCGGACGATCCGGCCCCACAGGTACACCACCGGCGCGTTCGCGGCGGTGTCGGGCCGCCTGGACGCGAGGTCGTGGACCGCCCGCTCGATCCGCGCGCCGATCCACCACACCACGGCCACGCACCCGACCAGCGCCGCGAGGGCCAGCGGGGTGAACGGCGTGTCGGCGAGGGTGAACCACGGCGTGGTCGTCCAGGTCATCCGACCTCCGGGACTCCCGTAACGTCGATCCGCGGCGGGCCGTCGTCCGAGCCGGGCCCGCCCAGCGCGTCAGGACCGCAGCCCGACCCCGAGGATGTCGATCGCCTCCGCCGCCAGCCGCTCGGCCTCCTCCGGCGTGACCGGCCCGAGCAGGCCGTCGACGATCATCCGCGCCAGCCCGTAGGTCAGCGCCTGAGCCGACAGCGTGCCGGCGGTGCGGCGGGCGAGGGCGGGGCTCGCGGTGCCGCGGCGGCTGCGACCGAGGACCGCGTCCGCCTGGGCGTCGTTGGCCACGACGATCGCCCGGAGCGCCTCGGACGCCTCGAGCACCTCGGCCTGGCTCGCGACGCGGAAGTAGCCGGGCTCCTCGACGGCGAACCGCACGTACGCGATCCCGCGCGCCCGCTGGGCCGCCAACGGGTCGTCGATGCCGGCCGCCGCCTGCTCGAGCCGGTCGACCATCCGCCGGACGCCCTCCTCGGCGACCGCGACCAGCAGCGACATCCGCGTCGGGAAGTGGCGGAACGGCGCGCCGCCCGAGACCCCGGCGGCGCGGGCGAGCTCGGCGATCCGGATCGCGTCCACCCCGTCTCGGCCCGCGACCTCCGCGGCGGAGGAGATCAGCACCGCGCGCAGATCTCCGTGGTGGTACGGCTTGTCGTTCGATCGAGGTGACACCGCGAGCCGTAACCCGTGTCTGATGTATGACTCACATACATTGGAGGTCGCGTGCTCCCTCGGACGTTCCTGGTCCTCGCCCCCGCAGCCCTCGCCGCCTGCGGGCACCTCACCGCCACCGAGGCGATGTCGAAGCTCGAGGACGCGGTCGTCGACGCGGTGGACCGCGAGACCGCCGGCGCCCGCAGCGCGGTCCTGCGGGTGGACGCGCCGTCCCTCGGGGTGGAGGGGGTGTGGGCCGCGGGCACCGCGACCGTGTCCAATGGCGCGGCGTTCGACGCGGACACGCCGTTCCTGTCGGCCAGCGTCGGCAAGCTGTTCACCGCGACCGCCGTGATGGCGCTCGCCGACCGCGGGGAGCTCGGGCTCGACGACGCGGTCGCGGATTGGGTCGACGGCGAGGTCCTCGACGGGCTGCCGGTCGACGGCGACGTCGAGGCGATCACCGTCCGCCAGCTCCTGTCCCACCACTCGGGCCTGCCCGACCCGTTCGATCCCAGCGAGTCGAAGACCAACGACGGCGCGCTCAGCCTGTTCGAGCAGCTGGTCGAGGACCCCGATCGCGCCTGGACCCGGGACCAGTCGCTCGCCTACCTGAAGGACCACTACGACCCGGCGGGCGCTCCCGGCGATCGGTTCCAGTACTCGGACGCCAACTACGATCTGCTGGGTCTGGTGCTCGAGGGCGCCACCGGCCACCCGTTCGATCAGGTCGTGGTGGACGAGGTGATCGCCCCGCTCGGCCTGTCGCACACCTGGTATCACACGCTGGCGGCGCCCCCGGAAGGCCTGGACTACGCCGACGTGTGGGTCGAGGACCAGAACCTGAAGGGGGCGGCCTCGCTGACCCTCGACGGCGCTGCTGGCGGGCTCGCCACCACCACCGGAGATCTCGGCGTGTTCATCCGCGCGCTCGTCGACGGCGCGCCGGTCGACCTCGACGCGCTCGCCACGGACTGGGAGAAGGGCGCGCTGCACGGCGGGATCGACTATGGGTACGGCGCATGGCAGATCCGCCCGGGCGGCGTGTTCTTCCTGCTGGGTGGGTCGCCCGACCTGGTCGGCGTGTCCGGGATGACCGGCGCATACGTGTACTACGTCCCGGAGTGGGACGCGGTGATCAGCGGGACGTTCAACCAGACGGATTGGCAGTCCAAGCACGTCAGTTGGCTGCTGAGCCAGGTCCTTCCGCCGCTCGGGCGGATCGAGTAGACCGGAGCCCGTCACCCGCGCTGGGTCAGGGTCCGCGGCGGGAGCAGCTCGGGCTCGGTGTCGATCTTCTGGGCCAGGAACAACGCGGCGTCGAGCTTGTAGAAGCTGCGCTTGCGGTAGAACGTCAGCGCCTGCTCGTTGTTCTCGGCGACCTCGAGGACGAGGTGCGTGCAGCCGCGGAGCTTCGCGAGGTGCTGGAGCTGCTCGAGCATGAAGCTGCCGACGCCGCGGCCCTGGTAGCTCGGGTGGCTCGCGAGCTCCTCGACGAACATCGGCCGCATGTCGCGCGACTCGAAGTACCGCGGGTTGATCCAGTTGTCGGTCCCGGTGACCTCGAACGCGACCTCGGCGTACCCGACGATCACCCCGGCGACCTCGAACAGGAGCTGCTCGATGCCCTCGTCGTCGTAGCTCTCGGTGAACCGCTGCTTCGACCGCGGCCGCTGGTACTCGACGGTCTTCTGGTTGACGTTCCGGAACACCAGCTTCAGGAACTCCCACACCCGGTTGATGTCGCGCCGGTGCATCCGGCGGACCCGGATCGTGTCCGGCGGGAGATCGCCGTCGGTGGCGCCGGGCTCGGGGACCGGCACCCGCGGGCCCTTGCCCTTCGCCGACCGGGCCGGCGGGGCGCGGCGTCGGCGCGCC